>JAJZCT010000014.1 GCA_021828925.1 Planctomycetota bacterium | reverse complement strand
GAAGAATTGTGGAACCAGAAATTCAAACGCGGCGGCAACGGGCGCATACTCGTGGCCGAACAGGCCGGTACGTTCGTACCAGCCCGTTACCCGCCCACAGACCTGGGTCCCCTGAAAATCAGCCAGGAAAGCCTCAAGCGCCTGGCCAATGCTTTTGGCGTGCCGGAGGCTCTGCTGTCCAAGGATGCGACCTATGCCAATATGCAGGCCAGTTTAACGCTATACGCCCGTAACACGATTTTGCCGCGGGTGTTAATCCTGGAACAAAAACTCAACGAAATGCTGGTGTCGCGCTACGGACCGCGGCTGTTTCTGGCAGCGGAAAATCCGGTGCCGGCGGATGAAACCTTCGAGCTTGAAAAAGTGCAAATTGCCATCCAGGCCGGCGTGCTTAGCCCGAACGAAATTCGGGCCGTGGCCGGCTTTAAACCCCTGCACGGCGGTGATACGTATGCCAATCCGGCGCGCCAGGCGGATCAGTTTACCACGGCCCCGGTCACAGATTCGGTGCAAACAGCGGATGACGGTCGGCGGGGAAACCCCGCACCGGCCGGCACCGCGAGTGGTGCCACCGCCAAGCTGCTTCTGGCCATCAACAGCGCTGTTGCCGCCGGCAGGATGCGGCGGTCCGTGGCGATCAACCTGGTCATGCGGGAATTGGCCATGGAAGCTGCGCAGGCCCGCCGCCTGGTCGGCCGCCGTAGACGCTCCGGTGCCGAACCGGCCGCCGTGGACGAAAAATTGCCCCAGCAGGCACAGGAAAAAGCCGCGGACGTAACCGCGGTTGATCAGGGCCAAAGGCCCTTGGCAATGGAAGATCAGGCATCGACAAATCCGATGGAGGCCCATGGTGAACGTTCCGATGATACGCAAATCGTTTGACACTGAAATTTTGGATGTGGCTCCCGGTCGGCGCGAAGTGGTGGCCTGTATTTCCACCGCGGCCATTGACCGCGATGCGGAAGTGGTATTGCCGCACGGGCTGATTAAAAAGCACTATGGTGGGCTGACGGTTTTTTACGACCATGATACGGCCAAGCCGCTGGGCGTTACCCATTGGGTGAAGCAGGCGGACGGGCGGGTGCTGGCCAAATACCGGGCTTCAGATAAAACCCAGTTGGCCCGGGATATGTTTGCATTGGCCCAGGATGGCGTGCTGAAAAGTTACAGCATCGGCTTTCTGCCCAGGGCTTATTCCGCCCCCACGCCGGAGGAACTCAGGTTGCGACCGGAATTAAAAGACGCCCGCCGGGTTTACCGCCAATGGGAACTGCTGGAATTTTCGCTGGTGGGCATTGCGGCCAATCCGGAGGCCACGATGCTGGCCATCAGTAAAAAGGTAAGTCCGCAGACCTGGGCAACATTGGAGGCATCGCGGCAACCGTCCAGCCGCCTGGCCGGCGCGCAACTGAAAGCCGTGGGCGGCGGTGCGGCCGGGGGTGCTCATCGGCCATCCGGTGCACCGGTCGTGCGATCGATCAGTGCCGCGGAAATTGCCACGGTGATTGCTGCGCGGCTGGCACCATGCGATGTGGATGATCTGGTGGGGCGGGCGTTTGACCTGGTGGCGGGTCGGCTCAGGTAAGCGGGCTGCCGCTTTCTACAACATTTCCCTTGGCGCTGTGCAGTTCCAGCATGGCCTGGGCCACCGGTGTAAGGCCGATGCAGTGCGATGCCTCCGGCCGGGCCGTATCCAGCAAGGCGTATTGATCGTGTTCTTCCGTATTCAACGAGCCAAGCAAGGTGTCGATGGGGCCTTTCAGCGAGGCCTGCCAGACCAATTCCGGCTGGCCTAAAAAATCGTCGCGCAGCAAGGCCAGCACCCGGGGCGGGGTTAGGAAATGTTCCGGCAAGACCTGCAGTTCCTCGTGCAATTCCTGATACAGATGGCGCAGGACAAAATCGGTATCCACAGACTGGCCCACCACTTCAGGTGCATCCAGCACCCCGCCGAAAAGATGAACCCGGCCCGGATACGCCGCCACCGCCTGGCTGCGCACACCCAGAACGGCCTGGTTTTCCAGGGTCAGCAGGATACTGTTGCCCAGGGCCGGACTGATAGCCTCCGGGGCGTTGGCCAGAAACCAGGCCCGGTCGCGCATGGAGGTTACCAGAAACGTTTTGTAATCCGTGGGAGACAGCGAAAGTTCCAGCCGGTTGTTACGTACTTCGGCGGACCGCAACTCCGCCACCAGGCCGTTGTAGAGCATGCGGTTGCGGTGGCGGGCATCGGCGCAGTACACATTCCAGCGCTGCTCAATGTAATCGCCGGCGGGGCTGGAGATTGGCCGCGGTTGCGGATCCCACGTGATGGTAATGCGATCCGCAGTAAAAGGGCCATGGGCTAAAATTTGTGGTGGTGTTGACATCGGCGGGTATTGTACCGTCCGGATTGAAATTGCCAAATGCAGTGGCTGCCGTTTCCGCCTGCACACGCCGGCATTACGAATATCCGGGCAGGGCGGCAATGGCTTATCGATATGGATAGCCTGCTATTGAGATTGCATGGAGGGTGCCCATGGATGCTACACTGGAAAAGGTCGCTTTGGTGAACATTTCCCCCGATCCCGCCAATGTGCGAAAGCACACCCGGCGGAACCTGGAGGCGATCAAGGCCAGCCTGCGCCGCTTCGGCCAGCAGAAACCGATTGTAATAGATAACAACAATGTGGTGCGTGCCGGCAACGGCACACTGGCTGCGGCTGCGGAACTGGGTTGGAAGGAAATAGCGGTGGTTCGCACGCAATTGGCGGGTGCGGATGCGGTGGCCTATGCGATTGCGGATAACCGCACGGCGGAGTTGGCCCAGTGGGATGAGCAGGCGCTGTCGGCGCAGTTGGCGGCGATGGATGGGGAGTTGCAGGATGCAGCCGGGTTTGCGGAAGGGGAACTGGCGGAGTTGCTGGGCGAGGCTGCCCCGGGAGCAAAGTTGGCGGATACGGATATGACTGTGGCGGAGGTTTATGAGATCGCCGTGACTTGCCGGGACGAGGCGGAGCAGCGGAAGCTTTTCGAACAGCTCGAGGCGGAAGGTTGGAACTGTCGGGTGCTTACGTTGTAGTGCGCCGGAGTGGGTCCGCACAGTAGAGGGGTGGCAGCAATGTTTTGGGGGATTGAGTTGCACGTTCTGGAAGTGACAGATGCCCAGGATTGAAGCCATTGTTGCCACGGAGATTGCCGAGTCGTTTCGCGCGGCCCAGGTGCGGGGCATGTTTGATTTGTCCGCTGGGAAAACCAGTCAGGAGAGATTTGCGGTGGAAGTGCCGGGGGTGGAGGAGGATTGGAGGATCGGGCTGATTGTGGGGCCGAGTGGGAGCGGGAAATCGACGATTGCCCGGCGGGCGTTTGGCGCCCCGGAGTGTTGGTGGGCGACATTCCAGTGGCCTGCGGACGTGGCGGTGGTGGACGGCTTTCCGGACGGGGTGGATATGCGGGAGATTACGCAGGCCCTGGCGGCGGTGGGTTTTTCGAGTCCTCCGGCGTGGTTGCGGCCGTACCACGTACTTTCCAACGGGGAGAAGTTTCGCTGCGATTTGGCGCGGTTGCTGGTTGAGACGGGAGGAGAACGAGGGGTGGCGCGGGTGGCGGTGATGGATGAGTTTACGAGCGTGGTGGATCGGACGGTGGCCAAGGTGGGTTCAGCGGCGATTGCCAAGGCGGTGCGTGGGCGGCCTGGGCGGAAGTTTGTGGCGATCAGTTGTCATAATGACATACGGGATTGGTTGGAGCCGGACTGGGTGGTGGATATGGCCACGTGCTCTCTGGCCAGGGGGCGGCTTTGTCGGCCCAGGCTGGAGGTTGGCGTGCACCGGTGCGGCAAGGAGCTTTGGGCCATGTTTAAGCGTCATCACTATTTAAGCGGGAGTTTGCCGAAGGTATGCTGGTGTTACGTGGGCGTGATTGAGGGCGAGCCCGTTGCTTTCGCGGCGGTGGCCTGCCAAGTGGGCTTTGCGGGTTATCGGCGTTTCAGCCGAATTGTGGTGCTGCCGGATTACCAGGGGATTGGTGTGGGCGGCCGGTTTCGGGATACGGTGGCGGAGATTGAAATGGCGTTGCCGGGGGTGAAGCGGCTGGGACTGGTGACGAGTCACCCGGCGATGATCGGGAGCCTAAGAAAGAGCAACCGCTGGCGGTGCAGTGCGATGGGCCGTTCCAATGGAACGGCCACCCGTGCCGGCGGCGCGTTGCCAGCCGGCCGCATGGTGGTTTCCTTTGTGTACAGCGCCGGGCGCGGAAAGATGCACGAGGCCGTCGGCGCAGGTGAGCCTGGAGTGATGGGGAGTGGTGATGGCGGAAATTGCCAAGGCTGAAAAGAAAGAAAAAACGGATAAGGTCAAACGGGTGGAAGCACTGGCCGGCACCGGTGCCACCGATGCCGAAATTGCGCTGCAGATGGGTATACGTGTGGCAAAATTGCGGCGCAATTTCGGCCCGGCCATGGCCCGCGCCCGCTCCACCTTCAAAGTGCGCCTCCGTGCCCGCCAGGCAGCTTTGGCCCTGCAGGAAAAAGGCAGCGAACGCATGTTGCTGTGGCTGGGACGGCAGTATCTGGGCCAGAAAGAATCTCCCGCCGTCCCGGTGGATAACGCCGATGGCGGTGGTAAGGTCTATATCGGTGTCCGTATCGATGACATATAAGCGGGATGGGGCCGCTTTGGCACGGCCGCTATCGGCTGTGGGCCGGCGATGGTGTCCGGAACGCGGGTTTCGCGGTCATACTGTCAGTGAGTGGTCGGCTTGGCGTACGAACTGGAAAAAATAGAGGCGGATACGCACTGGATGGGAAAAGGCTGGGGACTGGGCTTAATTTCCAGAATGACACAGTCCTTCTGGATTTACCTGATCAATGGTTCGCCGGATAAAGGCTGATGACTTTGACCTCCGTCACTTGACATAAGGGTTTTGTTGGTTTCTCCATCGTGTAGAATTTTTTTGCGTTTCCGAGGACCGCCGCACTTATATGCAATGCATCCATCGCCCCCAATCCGTATTTGGATGCCAACGCGTGAGCCTTGTCAACAATTCTTTCAACGTCGATCGCCACGTCCTGCGTTTCACGGAAAAATGTTTCTAGGAAGTGTTGCTCTTTTTCCCGATTAAACGCTTGAGGAATGGGCAAAAGCGCGAGCTTTAAAAACTCGCTTGAAAGAAAAACGATCCCCCTCATTTTCAGAATTTCCGCACATTTGCCGGCCAACGGCTCTTTTCCCTTGAACGCGTAGAGAAGTACGTTGGCGTCCAGGAATATTCGTTCATCTATCCCCATTGATATTCCCGCGACGTTCACGCATTTCCGCCAGCACTTCGTCCGGGGTTAGCAGCCTCATTCCCTCGACGATGGCCTGCCGCCGAATTTCCAATAATTCGACGCCTAAGGTGGTAGGTTGATTGCCCGCACCAGGAGGCTGCTCATGTGCGGCATGTGTGCCGACACGGCCACCAGGTAAAGTCGGCCAGATCCGGTCAACGTCGCAAGGCCACGCATAAGGCATGCAGGGCACGTAACTGGCGGGAATACTGGCCGTATACATGGCTATTCCTCGTAAACGGGGTCCATAGCTTCAATTGTATCGCTTTTAAGGAGCGAAAAGAACAGTCTATGACACAGGGTCTTGGCCTTTTCGAGCCGTGCCTCAAAGCCGTTCCAGGGGTCGGGAGTGTGGGGCATCTCGGCGGCTACCAACACGTCGGAAATTAACCCGCGTGTTTCGCCGGCACCACTGGTTAGCTGCGCCGGATTGCGCACCTGAAGCAATCCCTGGAGTCCCTCAATGTTCACGGGCATTTGCAAGTGAATTTCTCCGGAAGCGGGTGTCATATTGCCTATTTGTATGTTCGTGGCAAGCAGCTTGAGCGTTTCCGAAGAAGAGCCTTCAAAAAAATCGATGTATCGGATGGAAAAGGTCTGCGGATCTTTGACAATGCCAAGATCGCGTACCCAATCCGCAAGCTCAAGGATCCGCGTCTTAAAATCCTTCCATCCGGGATAGGGCTTTAAAACGCTAAGCGCCACGACGTGATCACCGGTAAGTATGGTGTAGCCGTCAACACGCAAGGCGTGTGTATGGCCGTATCGCAGTTGTTCCTGGACATTGCGGAATTCCACCGGAACCTTGGCCAACGGCAATATTTCCAGCGCAACGGTGCGACTTCCGGCCCGTAACTTTTCTCGAAGCGCACCAGGTAGCGCCGCGCCGACAGCGGGATCGCCAACAAATCGCAACTCCCACACCGCTTCCAGCAACGGCTCTTTCTTGAGGCGTTTTGGGATTCGTTTTTCTGTCTGCGGCGGCATGGGTGCGTCCTGTTTTATTTTCCTGTTCAGGTATTCTACCGGAGTTTTGAGAACATGCGAGTGGTGGTGGTCCGGCGCTGTGCGGTTCGCAGGCAGCAATACACGGCGTCAAGGGTGCGGTGCATCCTGTCAAGCGGGCGCGAAAACGGTGTTGCTAGTGCCGATAAATCGGAATTCTCCTGCCAAAACGCAACCCCGAGAGTATCTATGAATGTCAGTGAAAGCCTTCGCCTTTTTGCCGGCTTCGTGCCAGCTTGGAAGTACGCGAGCCGATGGGGCCAGTCCATCGGGGGTAAAACGCCCGCTTGTCCACCAATGACGGTTAAACGAATCCCAATAGCCATCGGAAGTCACTCATCAGGCTGGTCTGCCGAAAGTCGCCGCGACAAAACTACGGGGCACATGGCCGCGCCCGGCGGTCCATAAAAAAAAGTAGCCGCCCCTTTTGGGTGGCGGCTGGTCGCTCCGTAGAGCGTGGCCTGCGAACATTTAGTCTTGTTGCGAAAAGACTCACAGGCCGGGATGGGTTACACTTCACAAAAGAATACACGATGGCTATCCTATCTGTCAAGTGTTGCCAGATCGTTCGGAGAAATAGATATGCCCTATACGCTCGGATTGGACCTCGGATCAAATTCCATCGGCTGGGCGCTCGTGGACGAGGATTCACGGGCAATCCTTCGCTCCGGCGTGCGGGTATTCCCTGAAGGCGTGGACCGCGACAAACAGGGCGGCGAAGTCAGCAAGAACCAGGAACGCCGTATGAAGCGGGGGATGCGGCGGCAAATACTGCGGCGTGCCTGGCGAAAACGCGCTCTGCGTAAAGTTCTTATCGCCGCCACGCTGCTGCCACCCGGCGCGGCTGAAGCGGTGCAACTCGACAGCATAAACCCCTACGCCATTCGGGCGAAGGGCCTAAATGAAAGGCTTGAGCTGTTTGAGTTTGGGCGTGCGCTCATTCATATCAACCAGCGTCGCGGCTTCAAATCCAACCGAAAGGGAGGCAAGACAAAGGAGGAAAAGGGCATGTTGGCCGAGATCAGCGCCTTGGCCAAGAAGATCGAAGAATCTGGCAGCCGCACGCTCGGTGAATACCTTCACAAATTGAGCCAGCAAGGCGGGGCCTTAGCCCGCCTCCGCGGCCACCACACCCAGCGGGCAATGTTCGAACACGAATTTAATTTCCTTTGGGAAAAGCAGCGCCAGTTCTATCCCGACGTGTTAACCGACCAGTTGCGCAAGCATATCTGGGATAACCTGATTGCCTACCAGCGAGCGATGTACTGGCCTAAATCTGTCGTTGGACGGTGCGAACTGGAACCCAGAGAGCGCCGGTGCCGGCGCGAACACCGGGGCGCCCAAAAATTCCGCATGCTCCAGGAGGTCAACAATCTTCGCGTGGTTGAGGTGACCGGCGAGATGCGGCCCCTTACGCCGGAGGAACGAGCCAAGCTTATCGACTACCTTTCGGCCAAGAAGGAGCGAACTTTCGACGCAATACGTACCCGCCTTGGCTTGATCGAATCCAATGGCTTCAACCTGGAATTTGGTGATCGCAAAAATATGCTGGGACTCTCGACCGACGCGGTCCTTTCAGAAAAAAAACTTTTCGGCCCCCAATGGCAAAAGATGCCTGACGACCTCAAAAACCGCATTGTCAACAGCCTGCTCGATGATGGCATCGCCGAGGAAGAGTTTTTCAGAATCGCCCGCGAAGACTGGGCTGTTGGCACGGAGCTTGCGGCCAGGCTTGCCGAGCTTGATTTCAAGCCGGGCTACGCCAGTTATTCGCTCAAGGCCATGTTAAAGCTGATCCCATTTTTGGAGCAGGGCCTGCCGCTTTCCGGCCGGGCCGGCGAGCCGGACGCTTTGCACTCGGCCGGGTATCTTCGCGCTGACGAGCGTACTATCGACCAGCGTGATTTTCTGCCGGAGCCGCCGGAAATTACCAATCCGCTGGTACGGGCGGCCCTGTCCCAGGTCCGCCAGATCGTCAACGCCATAATTCGTGAGCACGGCAAACCGGCGGCGGTCCATATCGAGTTGGCTCGCGAGGTGAAGGGCACTGCGGACCAGCGAGCGCAAAGGTCCTGGCAAATGCGCGAGCAGGAACAGCGCCGGGCTGAGGCGGCGAAAAAAATCGAAGATCATATCCATGTTCCGCCGAGCCGCCGCGACATCGAACGCTACCTGCTTTGGAAGGAGCAAAACGAGGTCTGCATGTACAGCGGCAGCCCTATCAGCATCGTGCAGCTTTTTGGCGGGGACGTAGACGTGGACCATATCCTCCCGTACTCGCGAAGCCTGGACGATTCGCGGCTCAACAAGGTCGTGGCCTTCCGCACCGAAAATCAGGCCAAGGGCAACCAGACCCCCTACGAATGGCTGGCCGAGCGACTGCCGGAAAAATACGAACAGGTGCTTCAGCGGGCGGCCAGGCTTCCGCTGGAGGTGCGAAACGCCAAGCGCCCAAAATTCGCCGTCAGGTCGCTGGATCTCGACGAATTCGTTCAGCGGCAACTTAATGATACCAAATATATTTCCCGCAAGGTGGCCGAGTACGTGCGATGCCTCGGGGTGGACGTAATATGCACTAAGGGGCAGTGCACGGCGGAACTGCGGCACGGCTGGGGCCTTAACAGCGTGCTCGGTACGGCAGATGCTCCAGTCAAGAACCGGGAAGATCATCGGCACCACGCAGTGGATGCCGTCACCATTGCGCTAACAGATCGGTCGAGGCTGCAACAGTTGGCCAAGGCCCGCGGCGGCGGCGAACTGTCCCCGCCGTGGGAGGGCTTCCGCCGGAATGTGGAGGCCTCGGTGCGGGCTATCCAGGTCAGCCATCGGGTCGAGCGCCGCGTAAGCGGTGCCCTCCACGAAGAAACGCTTTATGGACCAACAGCAAAGCCATGGAAGGGTGGGGCGGAGACCGCGGATGGCCAGGTGAAGGAGCGCCCCTGGGCTGCGGGATGGGTGGAAGAAACCGGGACTTTCACGTATCGCAAACCCTTGGAGGCCCTGACCACCGCCATGGTACCAGAGATTCGCGACGCGAGCGTCCGCGATGTGGTAAGGCAGCGCCTGGCCCAACACGGCCTCAGCCCAGACGCAAACAAGGGAATTCCCGCTTCCGCCTGGAAAGAACCGCTGCGGATGCCAGGGGAACATGGGGCCATCATTAAAAAAGTCCGGCTGTTAAGGCAGGACCAGACAATCCAATCAATTCGATCTGGCCACGCCTGCATAAAAACTGGCAGCAACCACCACGTGTGCATCTTCGAATTCGAGGAAGATGGCAAGAAAAAACGCACAGCCGTCTGGGTGAGCATGATGGAGGCGGCGCGACGCGTGCGGGGAAAAGAACCACTCATACGTCGTGTACATCCATCCCGTAAAGAAGCCAGATTTGTGATGAGTTTAAGCCGCGGTGAGTTGGTGTTGGCAATGTTCAAGGGGCAGGAACGTCTGTGCGTCTTTCAGACGGGGGCAAGCACCACGAATCAAATGATCTTCACGGGGCATACCGACGCACGCAAAAAAAACGAAAAAGAAAAATTTTCGGCCACGCCGAGTACTCTGTCCGCCCGCAAGGTCACGGTTGACCCTTTGGGTCGAATCCGGTGGGCCAATGATTAAGCGCACAATCGATGTTGCGTCGCCCGCTGTGCTCCGGATCCAACTCGACCAACTGATCATCGCCCGCGATGGCTTCCCTGAGGCCACCGTTCCGGTCGAAGATATCGGCATCTTGCTTATTGACCAGCAGATTGCAACCTACACCCACGCCGTGCTGGTGCGGCTGGCCGAGGCCGGCACCTGTGTTATTCTCTGCAATGAAAAGCACCTGCCCTGTGCGGTGCAATTGCCGCTGGCTGCCAACGACCTGCTGACCGAGCGACTGTTGAGACAAATAGAGGTCGGCCGCCCGAAAAAGAAGCGCCTGTGGCAGCAGGTGGTGCGAGCCAAGATAGCCGCCCAGGCGGCAAACCTTGAGTCTCCCGCGATCAGAAACGCCGATTCCGGCAGGTTGCGGAATTTAATCGCCGAGGTAGCCTCGGGCGACTCGACCAATGTGGAGGGCCAGGCCGCCCAGATATATTGGGCCGCCCTGCTCGGGGACCAATTCCGTCGGCAGCGCAGCGGACAATGGCCCAATGCCATCCTTAATTACGGCTACGCCGTTATGCGTGCCGCTGTCGCCCGTGCTCTTGCCGGTGCCGGCCTGCACCCGGCCCTGGGTATCCACCACCACAATCGCGGAAATCCCTTTTGCCTGGCCGATGATCTGCTCGAGCCTCTGCGCCCCATGGTGGATGCGGCTGCCTGTGGGCTAATTTCCGCCGACCGTACTGATGACGAGCCGGCGGTGACCCCTGCCGCTAAACGCGTCATGCTTGGCCTGCTGGCACGCCACGTGCATCTGGCAGATCAGAGTGGCCCGCTGATGGTGCAACTCCACCGCATGGCGGCGAGCCTTTGGGGCTGCTATACCGGTGAACGTGAAGCCCTTGACCTGCCGACGTACGACATTGCAGACCTGCTTACGCCACCGCCAAATGCCGATGATTAAATCATGCAGTTATCGGGATACCGTTGCATGTGGCTGGTGGCAATGTTTGATCTGCCGGTGGATACCAAAAAAGCCCGCAGGGAATACGCGCTTTTCCGCAAGGCCCTGCGCAAGGATGGCTTCACCATGATGCAGTTTTCCGTCTATATCCGGCATTGCGCCAGCGAAGAAAACGCGGACGTTCATACCGCCCGCGTAGAACGGGCTTTGCCGCCTGACGGAGAGGTCCGGGTAATGGCGGTTACAGACAAACAGTTCGAACGCATGCGCGTCTTCTGGGGAGCCATGCGCAAGCCAACCGAACCGCCGCCACCGCAGTTAGAGATGTTTTAGGGCCGCCGTTTGCAAAAAAATGAGCACAACTTCCGATATTTCAGTGCGGCGTGGGCCATTTTTTGCTCCCGGGAGGCCCGTAAGTACCGTCGCAACACGGTACTTACGGGATGAAGAGTGTAACCAATCCCAGCCTGTGAGCAATCCGCAACACTGCTGGTCACCATCGTACCATGGCCCATAGTGTAACCAATCCCAGCCTGTGAGCAATCCGCAACGCGACCTCTTGGCGAACCTGTACACGTAATAGTGTAACCAATCCCAGCCTGTGAGCAATCCGCAACTGGCATCGCAAGTCACATAAAAAAGAGCGTAGTGTAACCAATCCCAGCCTGTGAGCAATCCGCAACCATCACCGTCAGCGCCGGAACCGGCGTGTTAGTGTAACCAATCCCAGCCTGTGAGCAATCCGCAACCTTCCCGCCTGGCGGCTGTAATAGCCTCTAAGTGTAACCAATCCCAGCCTGTGAGCAATCCGCAACGCAAGTGCGTCAATACCCACCACGGCCAACAGTGTAACCAATCCCAGCCTGTGAGCAATCCGCAACGCGTGCCCGCATTCCTGATAGTTGGTCATCAGTGTAACCAATCCCAGCCTGTGAGCAATCCGCAACCTGCTGATGGCAACGGGGCGAGAACTCGCCAGTGTAACCAATCCCAGCCTGTGAGCAATCCGCAACTAAGGATTGTGCCGCCGATACCCAAGGCCGAGTGTAACCAATCCCAGCCTGTGAGCAATCCGCAACCATTAACATAGGTGGCTTTACAACTCATTTAGTGTAACCAATCCCAGCCTGTGAGCAATCCGCAACAGTGTCTGGTCCACCAAACTTGCTGATGCTAGTGTAACCAATCCCAGCCTGTGAGCAATCCGCAACCATGGACTACCATGAAAATGATGACCATTTAGTGTAACCAATCCCAGCCTGTGAGCAATCCGCAACGCTGCCGGGAGATCAGCAATTGCATGAAGAGTGTAACCAATCCCAGCCTGTGAGCAATCCGCAACTCAACGAATTCTTTCCACGATTTATCGATAAGTGTAACCAATCCCAGCCTGTGAGCAATCCGCAACACAACCTATCATCAGTAGTACAGAATCATCAGTGTAACCAATCCCAGCCTGTGAGCAATCCGCAACCCGTAGGGAATAGATGATTCTGTACTGCTGAGTGTAACCAATCCCAGCCTGTGAGCAATCCGCAACTGGCTTCAGTAGCGGCAGTTAATTGCGACAAGTGTAACCAATCCCAGCCTGTGAGCAATCCGCAACGGTGCCACCCCGTTTCCGATCCACCACGAAAGTGTAACCAATCCCAGCCTGTGAGCAATCCGCAACTACACTGGACGTATCAAACCCACCAAAGATAGTGTAACCAATCCCAGCCTGTGAGCAATCCGCAACGGCAAGATTGCGTTGTGTTTACGCAATAGCAGTGTAACCAATCCCAGCCTGTGAGCAATCCGCAACAGTTGAGAACATATAGATTTTACTACACTGAGTGTAACCAATCCCAGCCTGTGAGCAATCCGCAACTGCGGACTATCCAACTATATGTCCTATCTGAGTGTAACCAATCCCAGCCTGTGAGCAATCCGCAACGGGATAGATCGAACCGCTGAATTCCAGCGGAGTGTAACCAATCCCAGCCTGTGAGCAATCCGCAACCCATCACCGCGCTCGCGGATGCTGGGCTGAAGTGTAACCAATCCCAGCCTGTGAGCAATCCGCAACACTTGGGCCGCGGCATCACGAATATCACCAGTGTAACCAATCCCAGCCTGTGAGCAATCCGCAACAAAGCAATGTGCGGGCACGTTCGATGTCACAGTGTAACCAATCCCAGCCTGTGAGCAATCCGCAACAAATCAATGCAGTGGTGAATCCCACACCGGAGTGTAACCAATCCCAGCCTGTGAGCAATCCGCAACCACTGGATCGAAAGAGCCTGCACTTGCGCAGTGTAACCAATCCCAGCCTGTGAGCAATCCGCAACCATGGGCGTTAATGGGTGCGAGTCGGCAAAAGTGTAACCAATCCCAGCCTGTGAGCAATCCGCAACCAGTCCTGGCACCGGACCTTGAGAATCACCAGTGTAACCAATCCCAGCCTGTGAGCAATCCGCAACGGTGGAGCACCTCTACCCGTACGTGCGGCAAGTGTAACCAATCCCAGCCTGTGAGCAATCCGCAACCCTTAGTAAAAGATACCGCTAAACACGCCAAGTGTAACCAATCCCAGCCTGTGAGCAATCCGCAACCATGCTCGATCAGCACAGGCGAGATCCAGAGTGTAACCAATCCCAGCCTGTGAGCAATCCGCAACTGTAGAGGCTTTGGCCATGGAGGCTTCCAGAGTGTAACCAATCCCAGCCTGTGAGCAATCCGCAACATACCCCGGCATCTTCCGGGCAACTGCTGTAGTGTAACCAATCCCAGCCTGTGAGCAATCCGCAACGGCGTCGCGGACCTGCGGGCAGACGTGGGCAGTGTAACCAATCCCAGCCTGTGAGCAATCCGCAACGCCAGGGAGCATACCTGCTCCCAGTCTTCCAGTGTAACCAATCCCAGCCTGTGAGCAATCCGCAACTCTGGACAGGCAGCAGGGACGTTTATCCAGAGTGTAACCAATCCCAGCCTGTGAGCAATCCGCAACTCTGGTTGACCATGGAAGTATCCTTTCTAGAGTGTAACCAATCCCAGCCTGTGAGCAATCCGCAACTGTGTTCAGCAATGGAACAAAAGGTATCCCAGTGTAACCAATCCCAGCCTGTGAGCAATCCGCAACTGTAAACACATTTTCGCCTACAGAGTCAAAAGTGTAACCAATCCCAGCCTGTGAGCAATCCGCAACTGCGACCGCAAAGGCTCAAACATCTACGGAAGTGTAACCAATCCCAGCCTGTGAGCAATCCGCAACAACCCCGAAGGCAGCACCGCCACCCCGTCCAGTGTAACCAATCCCAGCCTGTGAGCAATCCGCAACCGTTCGAGATCGTTTACTGCAACTGTCATGAGTGTAACCAATCCCAGCCTGTGAGCAATCCGCAACTCGAGCCTTGATGACGGGCCGTGGCGGTTAGTGTAACCAATCCCAGCCTGTGAGCAATCCGCAACGACCGACAAAGGATGGTTACATCCCGCAATAGTGTAACCAATCCCAGCCTGTGAGCAATCCGCAACGGTATCGCGATCGCACAATGCTGCTCCACGAGTGTAACCAATCCCAGCCTGTGAGCAATCCGCAACAGTGCCAACGACCGAAGTCACACCCGGAACAGTGTAACCAATCCCAGCCTGTGAGCAATCCGCAA
>JAJZCT010000345.1 GCA_021828925.1 Planctomycetota bacterium | reverse complement strand
CGGCCGGACTGATTTATCGCGCCATCGGCCGTCCGGAATTAATGCCCGGCGCCGGCAAGCCCGGAGCCATGGGCGTGGTATCGGCGGGGTAACTGTTCACCATTCCGCGGCTGCGGCGGGCGGATTCAGGACGAATCAGGAACACATGGGTAAGCAGGCCGGGATATTTCCCGGCCCAGGCGTTCATGCGCAGGGTCCGCTCTGAAAAATCGCCGCCACTTCGTAACCACGAACAAATATATCTATCTTTAGCAGATCCTACGGCTTCAAGAAATGACGGAGGATAATACTCCGCACGGCGCGCTCGGGCGTAGTATTTCTCGAACGGACCCTCGCCATACAATATGAGCGTTGGGTCGGGGTGAGATTGTCGGTATTGCCCACCACGCTGGGCCCTCATTGAATTTCTATCTTCAAGGACATGTCCGTTTCCACGGACTCCAGGCGGCGGTTGTACCGTTTGTAATGACATCGGTTGGATTCAAGCAGCTGCCTCCGTCGGCCTTGCAGCACGTGCATTAAGCAGTGGACGCAGATAATATTTTGCAATCCACTCAACGACTGGAACGCATACCGCATCGCCGAATCCGAAAAGAGCCTGATTCAAGGGCACGGGAATTTTGAAATCGTCCGGAGCACCCTGCAGTCGAGCACATTCACGCGCGGTCAACAATCGCACCTGGTAACGCCCTTTGCCGGCCTTGAACAGGATTTGCCGCCCGCTGCCGCCGCGGGGCGTGCGCAGGCACCCCGCCAATCCGTCGGTACGCAATTCGGCCATTGAGCGCCCGTGACGGACTCGGCGAAACGCCGTCGCGTAGGAAACCTTCCGGCCCACTATCATATCTTTGGCTGCAATCTCATGCCGAGCGCTTAATTGCCCCATGAAATATTGGGAGCGTTCTTCATTCCACCAATGCGAGTCATTTTCGGGCAAGTCTTCTACGATATCTGAAAGTGCGTGGATACCCGTGGGCGGCCCCGGCATAGGCCGGATGTCCCAGCGGATATGCGGCGTCAGATTGATGAACCGAGCTAATGGTGCGGGCCGGACGGTGCTCTGGGCGGCCACATTTACGGTTTCACCTCCATCATAATGTTTGGCGACTACGAACAGTCGTGGGCGGCTTTGCGGGACAAAGCTGGAAGCATTTATGATCAATGCGTCAACGGTATATCCCAAGTCACATAGCGCCAGTAGCGCCATCTCGAAGTCGCGACCCTGATCACACATTAAAAAGCCGAGGACATTTTCAAGCATGACCAAGGGAGGGCGACGTCCGCCTTTTTCCTTCAGGATTCTGACAAGTCCCCAGAATGCACTGGATTCTTTGCCGTGCAAGCCATCCATTGCACCCGCTACGGATAGATCATTGCATGGAAAGGACGCAGTGTAGAGGCTGCAATCGGGTACGCTGGCGGCGGAAATCTGGTGTACGTCGCCGAGCACAAAATCGGAAGGCCCGAAGTTGGCGTGATACATTTCCGCCTTGTCGGCGTCAATGTCATTGGCCCAATCAACGCGCCAACCCTGGTGCATGAGCGCCAAGCGCACCAATCCGATGCCTGCGAAAAATTCTGCAGCAGTAAGCCGGTCGTCTGGTCTGTGTTGCGGACCATTATTGTTAACTGAGTCAGAAGTGGCCATGCCAAGCCTTCCTTGTACTGCGTGTGGCGGACCGTGTGCCAAGCTTATTCTACAAGTCTAACCCGGCGTAAGGAATAATTCCATTTATTCGAATCGGGTGTCGGCAACGGGCGTGGCAATATTTCCGGGCAACATCGCCGAGCGGGGAAATTTCATATCGCCGCCAGCTTTGCCGGCGGTGGAACACACCATGAAAGCATCCCGGCGCGCCGGGACCAAACGCTGCGATTTTGCCCCTGATTTAGCGTTATTTAGGACCTGCCCGGAAAAAAACACCCTTTGGTGCCAGCGCCAAGGCCATTTTATTATTTTTGCCCCACCGAAAACCGCGCAAAGTGCGAAGGTTGGGCTAAATTATCGTCGGCCCCCCATATGGGTGTCGATCAAGCGGCTACTTCGTTTGCTACGAGTATTGCCGTCAGCAAGACGCCGTCCAGCGCATAGCGCTTCTGAACGACCTGGAAACCGTTGGCTGCGGCCAGACCGAGGGTATCGCGGTTAAGGTGACAGCCATCGGCGAGTATTCGCCAAGACGGCGTTAATGCATCTTGCAGCCGGACAATCCACGGGCGTCCAGCGCGGACATGTTCCAACAGCAACAGCTTCCCAGCAGGCCGCAGCACACGATGGGCTTCACGGAAGGCCATCGCCGGCTGCGGAATGGTACAGAAAGTCAAGGTGGCGACGACCATATCAAAACTCGCGGACGGGAAGGGCAGGCACTGCGCATCCGCCGCCACCAAGCTCGCCGTGCGAGCGCCGATGACGCGCCGTTTGGCGGCCCGCCGCATCATGGCCTCATCAGGCTCGGTCAGCACCAGCCGACAGTTGGCTCCGTAATGGCGCAAATTAACGCCCGTTCCGCCGCCGATTTCTAAAACTCGTCCGGTGGCCTGAACCAATAGATTCTTCCGCCGCCGGGATAATCCCAGAGCTTCAAGAGGAGAAACCGCCAAATCATAAAACCATGGCCACGTCATATTGCACCGCTTTAAGTATAGGGAGCGGTTGCCGAAAATCACAAACGGCGGGTGTAGTGTGTCATTGTGGTTTTGGGAATGCAGCGCAGCGGCACCAGCACCGTTGCCCGAGCCGTCCACGCACTGGGAGTGCCGCTGGGAAACAATCTTCTGCCGGCCAATATTTTTAACCCCCGCGGCTACTGGGAAGACCAGCGGATATGGCGGCTGAATCAACAATTTCTTGATCTGATTGGTGCCTCACACCAGACCGGCGGCGTGAACTGCCAAAGCATATTGGATCATCCCAAATGCGAAGCGCTTATCACCAAAGCCACTGCTTATCTGCATAAACAATTCAGTGCAAAAACAGAAGTGAAGTCAGCGTCAGCAGCAGTACCGCCAGCGTCACCCACGTGTAAAACCAGTCATGATCCACCACGGCAAAAAGCACCACAGATACCGCGACGCGCGAAATGGGGGTCAACACCAGCAGCAGCACGCCAAGGTCTATAATGCTTTTACCGTTTCCGTCAATGACCCCGTGATACATCACCGCCGGGTTGGTGTTGAATGTCACCTGCCGCATTTGATCTACCGTCGGTGGCGCGTGGATAAAGCTCAGGGTCACACCGAGGATCATCACTGCGACGCTTAATATCACACCCACGCGCAAGACCCATCCGGCGGCATCCTGAATGATAAACTCATCTTTTACCGGGGCATGGGGCGGATTGCCGGCCGGCGGCAATGGGTCAACCGGCGATGGAGAATTTACCGTATTCATTTCATATATTCCTCGGCATGTATATCGCACAGCG
>JAJZCT010000013.1 GCA_021828925.1 Planctomycetota bacterium | reverse complement strand
TGTGTTTCCCTTTCCACAAGTTGGGCGCTGGGTGAATTGTTCGGCTGGGCGCATTCACTGAACAAGTCCGTGCGCGATGCTCCCTGGTTTTATGTGGCCTATGTGGTCATGCTGCTGTTGGCGGGTGTGGTTTCGGTCATAGCCAGCGTCGCGGTCCAAAATGACATCACCATTTTTGTCCAGGTGGTTGCCGTAACGTTGCTGCCATCGAGCCTTTTCTTTCTAATCCTGATCCTCAACGACAAGGACGTAATGGGAAAATATGTCAATACCCGCTGGCAGAACATCGCCAATTGGTCCATCGCCTTATTCGTTATTTTTGTTTCAACACTGTACGGTATAACACAGATATTTCCGGATGTAATGGAACCTGCTTTCTGGCATCGCGCCGGTCGCTTTTTCCATTGGCTTTGATAGATCGGGTCGCACCATGCCCAAACCATCTCCAGGCTCTTCTCCGCCGCCAACGCCGGTCGGCCCCGCCAACGGCACCCGGGATTACCGCACTTTTTACTATTCCGAACTGCGCGGGCGCAAAATATGCCTGGCTAAAATATCCGAACGCGTCGGGAAAATTTCCGATATCGCGTTCAAAATGACCGACGCCTATCCTGAAGCCACCGGCATTCTGGTTGAACATGGCTGGGGAAAACCCGTGGAGTTGATTCCGTGGTCCAAGGTGGCGCGCATTGACGATGATTATGTTTTCGTCTCTCCACCCGATCAACCCGATCCAGCCACCGTGCAGTGTGGGAAAGGATTTCCGTGCTTCGTCGACCAGCCGGGGTGGATATTGCTGGAATCGCATCTCATGGGAAAGACGATTTTTGATATGGATGGCAGGCGCACCGAGGTGGTCAACGATGTGCATGTGCTGGTGTCGCATGATCGCATGATTCTGATGCATGTCGATATTTCATTTAACGGGTTTCTGCGCCGGTGGGGCCTTTCCCGGGTACTTCATGCCCGGGAGCACCTTATCAACTGGAAATATGTGCAGCCGCTTTCCCTGGAAGATGCCCTGACACGGGATGCGGTCCGATTATCCATCACGCGCAAGCAGATTGAAGAACTGCCCCCGGAGGATTTGGCGGACACGCTTGAGGAACTCACCGGCAAGGAACAGCAGGCCCTGTTTTCCGCCCTGGCTCCTGAGACCGCCGCGGAAACCCTCGTGGAGGCCGAGCCGCGTACCCAGCGTCAACTTATCGCCGACCTGCGGCAGGAGCGGGCCACCAAAATTTTGCAGGAATTGTCGATCCCCCAATTAGCGGATCTACTCTCCGTTTTGCCGCATGAGGACGCAGTGAAGATGATGCGGCTGCTGCCCGCGGAGCAGGCACAGCGAATTGGAGAACTGCTATCGCAGAGAGAATCGGTTGCCCAGTCCATGCTCAGTGAAGAATATCTGGCGTTGCCGAAGGAAACCCCGGTTGGTGCCGTGCTGGCGTGCATCCGGAGTTCGGGCAAACCGCATGACGCGATATCGTATATTTACGTGATTCAACCGGCGGATAAGCTGCTGCTGGGCGTGGTCGATCTGCGCGATCTGGTGTTGGCGCGCGATGCCCAGACGCTGGGCGATATAATGGTTTCACCGGCGGTAACCGCTGAGGCCGATGACACCCGCGACGATTTGGCGGAGCTGTTCCTGAGGTATCATTTTCGGATGCTGCCGGTGGTGGATCGCCACGACCATCTGCTGGGCGTGATTCATTTCAATGACATTACCAAAGGGTTGATGAGTCGTCTGCGCGTGTGACGAGTCCGTGTAAGAACAGGTGCCCAATGCCACGAATGAAAATGACGCCGCTGGTTAAGATTTCCCTCCTGGCCCTGCGGATTTACCTGCTGGTTCTTCTGACGCTCATTATCGTCAGTTTTGCCCGCGTGCTGAAATCCGGAAAATCCGAAACCGCGCCCGCTACGACGCAATCCGCACCCGCCGCCAAACCGGCCGGCACCGCCGCCGCGCCGCCAAAAAAAGACGCAGTAGAGGTTGACAACACGGGCACTCAAGCGAACAATGAAATACCGTGATACGGTCTTTGTGAAGGAGCGTGTATCGTGCGCAGGACGCAAATAACAGGTTTTTTAGGGCTGCTTTTAGCCACCACTCTGGCTGGATGCAGCCAGAATTCCGCTACTCTTTTGCCGCCGGCAGCCAATCCTCCGGTCGCCGACATTCCCATTCCCGCAGGCATGCACATTGATTTAAGCCATTCGCAAAGCACGTATGCACCGGGTTCTAATGTCCGACTGGTAAATGAATTGTACGTGGGTTCGGATCCGCGGTTGAGCGTGGCGCGGTTCTTTTTGCATAATATGCCCGGCTACCAATGGAAAATGCAGCAAGAACAGCAAAGCCCGAGCGGAATACGCCTTGATTTTATTAAAAATCAGGAAGAATGCGTTATTACCATTAAGCGGGGCTGGTTCAACACGCATTGTTATGTATCGGTTACACCAAAACTTTCCGCTGCCGAGACATCCGCGACCACCACCCAAACCGCACCGGCCGGCCAACACTGATTGATCAGGCGGCGACAGGTTCTTTGATGGCTGATACACATTTGCCCATTCATCAGGAAGCACCGGCAACCGAGCCATGGTATGCCATGGGATTGCGCTTTAAGTGCACGCAGTGCGGCAATTGCTGCGGCGGCGGCCCGGGATATGTCTGGCTGACGATGGAAGATATGACGCGCATCGCGGAATTTCTCAACATGGCATTTGATGATTTCACACGTAAGTTTGTGCGGAAAGCCAAAGGGGCCTACAGCCTGGTGGAACGTGCTAATTATGACTGCATATTTCTGAAACGAGCGGATGGCAAAGCCATGTGCGGTATCTACCCCGTGCGGCCCATGCAGTGTCGGACATGGCCCTTTTGGGGAATGAACCTGGCAACGCCGGAGTCCTGGACGCATGCGGCATCACGCTGCCCGGGGATGTGCGACGGCGAAGCGCCCAAATATCCTTTGGAACATATAGAAAAGTGCCGCACACATCCCGAATCGCCGGAGTAAATCGCGACGTGCGAAGGCTCCCGTCGAGAACAAGCGGTGATGATTAAAACGTGATCAGCAGCGTGATGAAAATCAAAATCCACGCGGCGTCAAGGAAGTGCCAGTAGATCAAGCAATAGCGTACGCCCGGGTGGTAGTTGCGGGAATATATCCCTTGCCGCGCCTTGGCGTTGACTACGGCCAGGGGGATTAAGCCGCCCAGGACGTGTAGAGCGTGCATAATGGTGAAAAAGAAAAACGCCGCCAGAAGTGCTTTTTTTTCATACACCAGCGCATGGGCCATGCGCATACCGCCCGTGGGAGATGGATATTGCGGGTTCAGTGCATTAAGCGCGTGGTCGGCGCTTTGCAATGCGCCGTAAATTTCAGTCCAGTTCCAGATTTGCAGGCCAAGAAATGTCAGGCCCAGAATCAGTGTGGCCAGCAGTGCCTTGCGGCAGGCAGACTGCTGGTCATGGCGAATGGCGGACCAGGCCCAATGAATCGTGAAACTGCTTAATATCAGCACCGCGGTGCTTAACCACAGCCCCCACGGCAAATGGACACTTACCGGGCGGGGAAAGGAAAACCAATAGCAGATGTAGCCAATGAGGCTGGAAACAAAAAGTACGGATAATGAACCAACCAGCAGCGAAACGCCAAGGGTTCCGGCCCCGGGAACGTGCAGGGATTTTCCACCGTAGCGTTTGGACGAATCGGGTGTTTCAGGTTGGAGTTCCCCACTCATAAAAATTCCAGCTTATGCGGTCCGCATACAGGTTCCGCATGTCATTTGGCGGGCGCAGAGGCGGCAGGATTTGCCGCCGCCGGCGGGGTGGAGTTGGACCCCGCAACATGTTGTTCAATTTGTACCATTTCCTGGGCCTCACCGGAATACATCTGCGGCTGATCGGCCTTCACATCAATAATGACAAAAGAAATAAACAGCGTGATAAACACGAGTGTAAGCGCCAAAATGGCGACGGAAAAAAGGCTGTCATAGCGCAGGTGCATGAAATAAAGTGCACTGATGACCGCCATGATGACGGCTATCGCCAATTCCGCGACGATCCGCGCCGAGCCGAGATGCAATTTGGCGACAAACAAATTGCCGATAGCCAAGGCGCATAGGATGACCCACACGAAGACCAGCATCTGGATAGATAAAATGTGCGAGCGGGCGGGGACAACGGGGTTTGTATGATCAGAAGACATAAGACCTCACGCTAAAGTGCGGGCGCGGTTTACGACGCCGAAGTTATCAGTGAATGAGATATAATAATGGAAACAGGAACATCCAGACCATATCCACAACGCCCCAGTACATGCCGACGTATACGACGGGAGCATGGTATCCGGGGCCGAATTCACCGCGGAAAGAACGAATCAGCAGCCAGCCGATGACAATAATACCGATGATCACGTGGAGGCTGTGCAGGCCGGTCATGAGAAAGTAAATACCGAAGAAAATTTGCACATTGGCCGGCTGGAACGGGTTTCCCGGGGCGGCGGGTTTTTGTGCAGCAGCCACGCCGGATGGTCCCGCCGGTGCGGGCATGATATCGGAATGAGAAACAACAAATCCGGCCTTGCCCAGAGAGTTAAGCGATTGCCAACCGGAACTGGCAGCGGGCTTGGGTTTTGCAACAAGGGGAATCAGGCCCGTTACGGGGGCCACAGGCTTGCCATTGGGGCCAACGGTGGGAGCATAATGCGTTCCCCAGAGCAGCTTGGCCTGGCCATTATCAAAATACTCCTTGGCGTGAATGGCCAAAAAGCCAACACCGCCGAGCATGGTTAGCGCCAGGCATAAGCTTAGGGCAAAGCGCTTTCCGGTTTGTGCAAAGCGCACAGCCAGCGCCATGGTCAAACCGCTGGTCAGCAGGATCAGGGCGTTGATCAGCCCGGAAACCGGGTCCAGGTATTGGCCGGCATATTTGAACACCGCAGGATGTGTGACCCGAAATACGGCATAGGCGCAGAACAGGCCGCTGAACAGGAGCATTTCAGTGGCCAGAAACATCCACATGCCCAGCGTGCCGGCATCAAACTGCTGCTGGGGCGTGTCAAAGTGATGAGCCAAATGCGCTCTAGCCACCTGTTCTTCCGTTGCGTTTATCGCGATTGCTTCAGACATGGATTCTCACATTAGAAACTTACACATTGCAATAAATCAAACACTACGTTGGTTGCCGGGCACCAACCGCCCCGCCGGCGTGCGGCACTACGGCGGCCATTGCCGGCCGCAGGTACCGTACACGTCAATGCGATGCGGTAACCGGAACCAATGGTCCTTCAGATTTTTCCCGATGGACGTATCCATTGACCGCGGCATCAAACACCAGATCGGAATAATCATAAGGATCACCGACGGATGGTGTGGTTTCAAAATTATCATGCGGCGGCGGCGAAGAGGTTTCCCATTCCAACGAGCCACCGCCCCATGGATTCACCGGGGCCTTTTTGCCATAGAACAGTGAATGCATCAGATACCCGGCCATGGTCAAAAACGCCACAAGTTGGATATAAGCACCGATGGTTGATGCGATCATATAAGGTTGATACATCGGCAGGTAGCTGGCATAACGCCGGGGCATGCCGTCGGCTCCCACCATCAACTGCGGGAAAAACGTCAGATTAATACCAATAAACAAGACAACACATGTCCATTGGGCAATGCGTTCATTGTACATGCGTCCAAACATTTTGGGCCACCAGTAGTGCATGCCGGCGATAAAACCGATGAGCGTACCACCCATCATGACATAATGGAAATGGCCCACGACAAAGTAGGTATCATGCAGAACGACATCTTCGGAAAGCGCTCCGAGCACCACGCCCGTGAGGCCGCCGATGGTAAATAGCACGATGAAGGACAGGGCGTAAAGCATCGGCGTTTTCAGCACGATAGCCCCTTTGTACATGGTAGCCAGCCAATTCCATACCTTGATGGCGGACGGTACAGCCACAATGAAAGTTAGAAAGCTGAATACGGCATCCAGTTCTGCGGATTGACCGTTGACGAAAATATGATGACCCCACACCAGAAAACCAATCAACGCGATGGCCAGCGAGCTTAAGGCGATAAATTCATATCCGAAAATATGCTTGCGGCTGAAGGCGGGAATGACTTCGCTGACAATGCCCATGGCGGGCAGGATCATAATGTAAACCGCGGGATGCGAATAGAACCAGAAAAATTCCTGGAACAACACCGGATTACCGCCCAGAGCGGGATTAAATATCCCAATGCCCATGACGCGTTCCATCATCAGCAGCACAAAAGTGATGCCCACCACAGGTGTGGCGGCCACCTGAATCAGTGAGGTGGCATAAATGGCCCAGAGAAATAGCGGCATGCGAAACCAGCTCATGCCGGGCGGGCGGAGCTTGTGAATGGTGACCATGAAGTTGATGCCGGTGAAAATGGAACTGAAACCCACAAGGAATATTCCCAACACCATAACCACCACATAGGATTCAGTCTGAATGCTAAATGGGGTGTAAAAGGTCCAGCCGGTATCCACCGCCCCAAGCACGGTTGATAGAATGGCCAGAACCGCCCCGGCGACGTAAAGGTAGAAACTGATTAAATTGAGTTTAGGGAATGCGACATCTTTGGCTCCGAGCATTAACGGCAGCGCGAAGTTACCCAAAGCACCGGGAATAATGGGGATCAACACCAGAAATACCATGATAATGCCATGGAGGGTGAAGACTTGATTGTAATAGCGGTACGCGGCATAACTGCTGGCCACAGAACCGGTGCCGTGGAAAATTAACCCCTGAGGCACCAGCAACTGCGTGCGAATCACTTCAGCGAGCATACCGCCGATGAAAAAAGCCAGCAATGCAGTAATCAGGTACATAATACCGATGCGCTTGTGGTCCAGTGTAAAGAGCCACGAGCCGATGGTTTTACCGTGTGTGAGATAATTGTCGGGCTTGGCGGCCGCAGCAGGTGCGTCGCCAAAACTACTTCCTGTTATCGTTGTCACAGTCATTACTCCAGTATCCAAACAATCGGGGATACGCCTTTTCAATCAAATTTTTCCCGGCGGCCTACTTGGCGGCCGGAACATCCGGAACAGGAGGTTCGGTGGCCTTGCTGCTGCGGTTACTCAATGTATTAATATACCAGATGATCTCGTTTAATTTATTCTCATGCGGATGCTTTTTTCCGGATAACTGGTATTTGTACATATTTGGCATCACGCCCGCTGGTGATCCGGCAATGTCCATTTTTCCGGGATCCAAAATCATCGTTCGCAGAAATTTATAATCCGCAATGACGGTTTTGCCGGTGGTGAGTTTTTGCGGATAACCGGCCAGATTTTTCCACGTGGGGCCGACGCCTGGCTGACCATTGACGGTATGACATCCGATACATCCCAGTGACTTGTAAATTTTCGCTCCCAAAACATGTAACGCGACAGGTTGGGGGCCGGCGGGTGCTTTGGCCACGGGGGCAGCCGCGCCATTTGCAGCCGCCGGGGCTGCGGAAGCGGCCGAAGTTGCGGCCTTTGTCGGTGCGGACGATGCAGCCGGCTCGCTACCAGCCGGTTTATTGGGCACCGGCGGCTGGGAGGCTTTATTGGAATTTTTACTTAAGCTGTTGATGTACCAGACAATGGCATACAGGTTCTTGATATTTTTCCCGGTAAACCGCGAGCCGTAACTGGGCATAACACCCGCGGGATAACCTTTGATCAGCACGCGTCCGGGATGAGTAATCATCGTTTTCAGGAACGCAAAATCCACGGCCACCTTCTTGCCATTGGCGAGAACCTCTTTGGAACCGGCAAGATTTTTCCAGGATGGGCCGGTACCTTTGGATCCATCCACGGAATGGCAGCCCAGGCAGCCCAGCGTGGTGTAAAGTTTTTTACCGACCGTTGCAAGGGGCAACGGCTTACCGTCTTGTTCAAAAATATTGGCGGCGGCAAGAATCTGTTGCTGAAATTTCGGGTACGGCTCAACGACGACGGGCGCTCGCATTTCCGAATGGCCGTTGCCGCAATATTCGGCGCATTGCAGCCAATAAGTACCGGGGTGTGTGGCCTCCACCCAAGTGGTCATGACGCGCCCCGGCACGACATCTCGTTGGATGGAAAGATCGGGAATCCAAAAGCCATGCAGCACATCTTTAGACGTCATATTCAATTTCACAGGCTTATCAACGGGCAAATAAAGCGTGTTGCTGATGGCTCCATTTTCATAAACAAAGGTCCAACTCCACTTCTGGGCGATGACGTGGATGTTGTAGCTGTTGGCGGGCGGGGAATCCATATTCATATATTCCGTAAAGCCCAAGGCAAAAATCACCAAGACGATGATCAGCGGAATAACGGTCCAGGTGATTTCCAACGCGTTATTATGCGAGGGAGAGTCCTCGGCGATGGTTCGATCCTTAGTGTGGCGGTAGCGAATCACAAAAAACACCATCAGGCCGACGATAAGCACGGTGAAAAATACCGAGATCCAATACCAAAAATTCCAGAGAAACTGCACCTGTGGGCTAAATGTGGATACGCCGTGCGGCAGCCAAAGCGCTGCCAAGGTGCGGCCCAAATCCATGTGTCCCAGCATCTGTGAAATCATTGTCACGCCCATACACTCCTAAACCTTCCCTGAAGTTTCTGATTTTTTCGTACGATGTTTACGCTCCCACCAGACCATGCTGCCGAGAAACGAGCCAAGGCTTATTACCACGCCCACGCCGCCGAGCAACATAACACGCCGTGCCACGGCGGTGTATTTGCCGGTGTAAGGATCAAACTGGCAGCATAGTAACAGGATTTGGTCAAAGACATTCGTGATTTTACGATTGCCGGCCGCCACCAATGCCAGACGCAAATCCGCGGGATTGTAATGAATGCCATAAAAATAATTGGCCAGTCGACCGCCGGGCGTGCAAATATAAATGGCGGCGGCATGGTTATACGTATGGGAAGCAGGGTAAAATACGTAATGAAACCCCACGGCTTTGGTGATGGCCTTGATTGCGGGTTCTTTGGCGGTAAGAAAGTGCCAATGTGCGGCCAAAGCCTTTTTGAATTTTGGCGAAGCCACGGCGATATAACCGGCCTTTTTATCCGCGGCAGCAGCGGGGGTATCGGTGGGATCAAAACTGATAGTAATGACATCATAGTCTGAGCCGAGGCGGGCGGACATTTTTTCCATGGTGTGCATCAGTCCGACTTCAATAAAGGGGCATACGCCGGGGCAGCGGAAATAGACAAAATCAAAGATCACCGGGCGGCCCTTGTGAAAATAATCACTAAGCCGGACCGGCTGATTGTGTGAATTGACAAATTCAAGGTTTAAGGGAAGTCGTGCGCCCGGATGCGGGGTGATCCCTGCATTGTGAGCGTCGCGCGCCTGTTGAGACGCAGTTTGCAAACTTTCAAAGGCACTGCCGAAAACGCGGGGAGTTGAGAGTGTAAAAAGGAGAGCTGCGACAACCATCGTTCCCGCTAGAGCCAAACGCTGGGCGGACGCATGGAACGCCAGCCGCTTTTCATTCAGCACACTCATAATTGAACCAATCTTCCTACAACTCTACGCTTTCTCACACCATAGCGCCGCATTGAGCAATGGCCTGACTACTGCGGCCGTGTCAAACGCAACGATTTCCGATTATAGCAGCCAAATCAGGGGGATGCGAGCGACAACCGTAGGTTTACTTACCCGGATTATCGGGCACGGGCGGCTGCGTGGCCTTACTGCTGCGATTGCTAAGAGTATTGATATACCAGATGATCGCATTGAGCTTGGTTTCATGGGGATGCTTTTTGCCCGACAGCATAGGGCCATAGGTAGCGGGCATGACGCCGGGGGGCGCGCCGGCTACCAGCAGTGTTCCGGGGTGAAGAATCATCGTGCGAAGAAATTTATAATCAGCGATCACAGTTTTTCCCGTGGTGAGTTTTTGCGGATATCCGGCGAGATTTTTCCAGCTCGGCCCGACGCCCGGGGTTCCGTTCACCGTATGGCAGGCGATACAGCCGAGACTGGCGTATAACTTAGCCCCCAATACGTGCATCGGGACAGCCGGAGCGGCAGCGCCGGTGGTCGCGGCTTCCCGTGCCGGCGGCAGCAATACGGGCTTGGCATGTGGTGTGTATTGGGCGACGACCATATCCTCAGCAAGTTCGATGCCGACCGTGGCCTGTTTATGATTCTTCCCCACCCAATGCGGTTGGATGGAAGCGATTTGCCGCTGGTGTATCGCCGCGGACCACGCGCTGACACTGGCCTCTTTTTGCGCCTCGAGAACATGACGGTAGTGATGAAAAAAAGCGATCACCCCGAGTATGAGAACCACGACGAACAAAGCCAGAAAGGATCCCACCAGCAGGAGGTTTTGGGAATCCACATCATCTTTTTGGGCGTGGGCGCCGGCTTCCGGTCGCACCGCGTTTGGCACATGTTCCGGCGGGGAAGTGTGCTGGCTATCATACGGATTGTCACTCATAAATACCTCACATATTTTCCAAGGCCAAAGCTTCAGCGAGTTTTGGATCCCGAATGGGCATCAAAGCACTGCGCCGCAGCAGATAAGCTGTGTGTGCCACCCACAACCCACCGATCCCCACCAGACACAGTGCATCTATCGCCAGGGACATGGGTTGAAGGGGTTTCCATACAATTTTCTCCACCGCTCCCAGCAGCGTGTATGGATCATGGTTATTGGCAACCGCAGTTAAGCCCACATGCGTGTTCACCCACACGATGGGCTGTACCTGCCAGAAGATATCCAGATAGGTAAAAAACAGCAGCCACAGGCACCAGAACGCCAGCAGCCCCTTGTGGCGTTTGACATGGCGCGACATTAAACCGAAGAACGGCACAATAAAGTGCCCGAACAGCAAAGCGATGGTGATAATCATCCATGGCCCGACCGTGCGCAACAGGAAAAAAGTGGTTTCTTTCGGGACGTTGGCATACCAGATGAGCATATACTGGGCAAAGCCGATATAGGCCCAGAACATGGCCCAGCCGTAAAGCCATTTACCCAGATCATGATAATGCTCTGTGGTAATGGAGTTAGTAAGCTTGCCTTTACGCTGAAACCAGATGGCCACCAGCGGAAGCACCGCATAAACCGCCATGCCCACGCCGGAGAAGAAAAAGCCCGGTTCCATGTAGCTAAGCCATTTGGGCTGAAGCGACATGACATAATCAGCTCCGGCGAAGTTCATAATCCAGAACACCACCAGAAATCCCCATCCCGCCTGTTTTTGCAGCTGCAGCATTCTGGGAACGCTGCCGTCCTGATCCTGCGCAACGGACATGCCGCGGAAATAGAGGCTTAATCCGATGAGGAACGCGAAATAAATCACGCTGCGTACCATAAAGAACGGCACATTGAGATAACTGGTCTTGTTAACCAGATTCGGATCGGAATGGACGTAGCTGTAATGCGTCCAGATAAAAATTTTATGAAATCCCAGCAGCAGGGGAATGGTCAGAACCAGCAACGGAATAAAGTTGCAACTCATGGCCTCCGCCAGCCGGCGAACCACCACGCTCCAGGAAGCCCGAAACAGATGATGCCCCAGCACAAAAAATAGAGAGCTTGCCGAAATAATAAAAAACAGCAACCATGCGGTCAGGTAGCTGAACAGGAACTGCCGCCAGCCATCGTTCATGGCGGCACCTAATCCCACGGCGACTGCCAAGCACGCAATACCTGCAATCAGGCCGCCGCTGATCAGCGGGGCACCGAGTTCATCGAGATAGAACTGATCCTTCGGCCCGAGTTGTATGATTTTATTCGACACGTTATTCACGCTCCAATTACTTGAGCCTGTTTCGCACGGACTGGGGCAACCGGCCGGCGGCGACTTTCTTCTGCGAAAGCTGCAACGCCCGCACATAGGCCACGATGGCCCAACGGTCCACAACCGGCACCTGATCTTTATACGCCGCCATGACGGCAATGCCATTGGTTATTACATTGTAAATACCGCCGTCGGGCATAAATTGCACACCAGGCCCGGTAAGATCCGACGGCTGAACCCAGGAGCCGGCATCGGGTGACCCGGCGGCGCGTAATTTATTGACATACTGATTAACGGTACCGTTGCCCATACCGTTAAAGCCGTGGCAGGGCGTGCAAAAAATGTCAAATTCCTTTTGACCGCGAAGCACCAGACGCCGCGTGACCGGAATGGGGATTTTGGTAATAAACTGCCCCTTACCGCCTACGAGCTTCTGTCCGAACATGATACGGTTATATTCCGGCCCACTGCGGATTGCGACATGATCCTTTTTCCAGTTTCCCGGATAAGCCCGCGCTTCGGCCATGTTAATAAACGTAAAATCCTGTTGGGCCATAGTCCCGGCGATATGGGGTCTCATGCCGCGGTCGTCGGCAAAAACCGGGCTGCGGCGTTGCGGCTTGAGGTAGGGCATGCGGTCCATATCCTGAATAATCGCAAAGCGCGGTGTGGTGGTGTACGAGTAGCGTCGCACCGCAATAATCCCAAATGGAATCAGGGCCAGGAGCACCAGATCACCAACAATATAAAATTTTCTTATTCTGGATTTCATCGCATTAATCCCTGATTTCTTCAACGGCGGCCGCGCCAAGCTTTGTCAGCAGTTGCGACGTGGCCGATGGACTGTAAGACGGATCGGTAGCCTCAATGGCGATAAACATGCCGTCATCGGTTACGCGGCGGAAGCGTTCGGCGGTAAATAATGGATGATAGAACTGCGGCAACCGCGCCAGCACGAATAAGCCGTGGACCACAAACACGGTGCCCCCGAGGATACCCAGGGCAAAAGCCATGGGTATATGGCCGGGCATTCCCCAATAAGGCTTTCCGGAAAATATCATGGGGTAAAGAAACGCATTGCACAGCGGAGCCAGTGCCAGAATGGTAAATACGCCGCCCATAGCTCCGGCAAGTGCAATCCAAGGCAGGATGCTGGGGCGGATGCCCATGGCTTTATCCATGCCATGCACGGGGAACGGCGTGTAGCAGTCCCATTTTTTGTACCCGGCTTTACGCAATGCTACAGCGGCATCCAGCAATGTTTGCACATCATGGAATTCCGCCAGCAGACCGTACATCTGGGGTTCCTTGACCACGGGTTCGATATTGTGTGCGGTACTCATAACCACCATCTCACTAAAATCAGATCAACGATCTGATCATATTAATGTCCCGCCGCCGCGGCGGGTGAATCATCATGCACATGGCCTTCGGCCTGTGGCAAAATACTCTTTACTTCCGACATCGCAATCATAGGCAAAAAGCGACAGAACAATAAAAACAGCGTAAAGAACAGCCCGATACTGCCGGCAAAGGTCAGCCAATCCACCCACGTCGGGGCGTAGTTGTGCCAGGCACTGGGCAGAAAATCACGATTCAACACCGTGACGATGATCACAAAGCGTTCACTCCACATGCCCACGAGGCACAAAAGTGCCGCCGGCAGGGCCAGCCACCATGTTGTGCGGGCAAATTTGAACCAAAAAATCTGCGGCACCAGGCAGTTGCAGAACAGAATCAACCAGCCCATGCGCCAATAGGGCCCCATAATGCGGGTAAGATAGGCAAACTGTTCGTAGCCATTACCACTGTAATAGGCGATGAAAAATTCCATCAGGTAGATGTAGGTAACAATCGATCCCATGACCAGCGTGATTTTGGCTAGATTGTCCAGATGCCGCTTGGTAATCAGATCTTTGAGGCCAAAAAGTTCGCGGGCCGGGATCGCCAATGCCAGCACCAGAGCAAATCCGCTGAAAATGGCACCGACGGTAAAGTATGGCGGGAAAATTGTTTCATGCCAGCCCGGAAGCTGAGATACCGCGAAATCCGTGCTGACCGTGGAACTCACGCCCAGAACCAAAGCCGTCGCCAGACCAGCCAGGATAAGAATGGTTCGCTCGTAGAGTTGCCAATGTTTCGCTGATCCACGCCAGCCCATAGCCAGAATGCCGTAAATTGTGTGCCGCAGACGCGTCTTGGAGCGATCGCGGAATGTGGCAAGATCAGGGATCATGCCGACATACCAGAACAGCAGCGACACGTTGGTATAGGTGAATACGGCAATAGCATCCCAAAGCAGCGGGCTGTAAAAGTTGGGCCAGGCACCCATGACATTGGGCACCGGTGCCATCCAATAAGCAAACCAGGGCCGCCCGACGTGAATACCGGGAAACAAGCCGGCGCAAACCACCGCAAAAACGGTGGTAGCTTCCGCAAAACGGTTGATGCCCGTGCGCCATTTTTGCCGGAAAAGCAGCAAGATCGCGGAAATAAAGGTTCCGGCATGGGCCAAGCCTACCCAGAACACAAAGTTAATAATCGGAAAGCCCCAGAACACTGGCGAGTTGTTGCCCCATACACCCACGCCGGTGAATACAGCGTACGCGATCATGACTCCCAGCACGCCCACCAGTGCCGTGGAAATAGCAAAGGCCACGTACCAGGCCAGGGGCGCGCGCGGAGCTTCAGCCACGCGACAGATTTTTCGCGTAACTTCACGGAAGGTAGCTTCGCCAAGCACTAAAGGGGCTTTGCTTACGCCGTCATCGAGCGTATTGTCGAAATCACCGGTCATGCCGGGAAGCTGGGTTGTTGTCACCGATGCCATGAATTCATTTCCAAATCATCACAAAGCTCTATCCAAATCAGGCAGGCCGGAAACCATTCCCGGCAGGCCGTTACATCAACCCTTTTGGCGAAAGCGTTTCTTCCGGCAATGCCGGGTTGGGGTTCCAAACCTTAGGCAAATAGCGCGTCCGAGGCTTGGTATACAATTCCTTGTTGAGTATGCCATACATCCGATCCTGCTTCATGAGTTTCGCCACGCGGCTGTTTTTATCACGGATGTCCCCAAATACCAAGGCTTGTGACGGGCACGCCTGGGCACAGGCCGGCGTAATTTCGCCGTCCCGAATCCGGCGGTTTTGCCGTTCCGCCACGACGCGCACGGTTTCAATCCGCTG
>JAJZCT010000012.1 GCA_021828925.1 Planctomycetota bacterium | reverse complement strand
CGCATCAAGGTTACTTAATGTCCCTTCGATATAAATCGAATTGTCGCTCTCGGTCGTAACGTTGCGCAGGCGCAAGGCAGCCTTTTCCGTGACCATCGACCGGCCTTCAATCGTTGGCTGATAAACACCCGGTGATATTTTTGAGCCGTGGGTAAACACCACGGCCTGCGCATCGGACACCTCCAGCCGCGCGGCGTCGCCACAATCAATAAGCCGCACCTGACCGGTCCATAAGAACGGTAGCGCCACAGCCGGGTTTGCCACAGTGATTTGAAAACTGGAACACTGTAAATTCAGTATGGGGCGTTGCAAAGTGCGTACTGCAGTCTGCGTTTGGCGCACCGCATCAGCGAGGAATTTAAGCTTCAGATGCAGGCTTTCGATGATCCGGCCTCTTTGCCCGTGCCGGGCCAGAAATACCGTTCCCGAAGTGGCGGTTTCACCCGTATCCCGCAGTACTTGAGCGACTTTATCAAAATCAGCTGGAATTTTCCCGACGGGCAGGCCTTCGTATTTTGCCCCGCCCAGTACATCCAGAAAAGCTTCCGCGGACAAAGGGCTGAATTTAGATATCCGCATTAAGTAACCGCCGGAATTCCATGCAATTAAGGCGTGTTCCGCCAAGACATCGCGTAAATTCCGCGTGTTTTCATTAACCGGGGCATCTTCCCGCACTGAAAGAAACAGTGGCTGTCCCTCGGCGGATTGAATATGCAAATATCGGAATAAACTCCTGGAGTAGGCGGGCAGTTTATGCGCTGTCAACAATTGATCATCGCAGCAGAGTTTCCATGTTTGCCGCGAGCCAGCATCAACCAATGCCTGCATCCGCCGGGCTGTGAAATCGAAAAACAGCGGTACGGGCGGTTCCTTCTCCCATAGTCCTGTGATGATGTAAGCTTCGGCACCGCGCCGCGCAGCCTGACAATTACTTTTCCATCGTTGATCCAGAAGGCAATTATTCCAATGCGTGCGGACAGCCTCGGGGCCGTCAATCGCAAAGTCCTGCGTTTGAATGGCAATTTCAATCCATTGCAGCACGGAGCCGGCTTGATCAGTCAGACAGCCGAGAAAACATCGCGCGTCAAATGTTTCCCGCACCGGCGCAAACCAGCCGGCAACCGGATCAGCCTTGAGGCGGATAACAGCACAAAGCCGAATCGCCGCGTCCGGCGGAGCAATGAAGGGACAGGCCTGAAAGCCTGTCGGCATGGATGGTGCGAGTTGGGCCATGATGCCGTAGTTCCTCATACTGGCCGGCGGAATGGCAACACCCCGCGGGTGCTGCCGGAAATTATATCCGGTTATTGTCACCGGGACTGAAATCGAATCAAGCGCGAAGAAAAAATCTACGACGCAACCATGACCTTCGCCTGACTGGGCGCAATTTGTGCTCCGGAGGGCATATTGGCATTTGAACCATTATGCCCCGTTGTGCTCGTGAGGTATACCGCGGGCTGACCTTCAATTTTTACTTTGGTACTGCCTTTTTTAAATGCCACTGTTTGCATATTGGTACCGGAAACGACCCCGCCGGCGGTTCCCGCTTCATCGCCTTGAGATTGCGACATTTGCGTATTGAGATTGGCGGCCTCCTTACTGTCAAACTTGACCTTGGTGGAGGTTTTTTGCGCTTGCGCTAAATTGCCGATGTTCGGATACGGAATCGGTATCGGACCGGCGGGCGATGGCGTTTTGCAAACGTCGGGCATGCCCATGCACACGCCGCCGCCTTTACTTGATGCTGGAAACATAGTAAATACTCCTGCAAATTAACCCAGGTGAATCTGATCGGCCTTAACCTTGAAATCCTCTTGCGTGTTGAGGTACGTATTCTGACTGCGGCTATGCCACGTGGATTTAACGATCATTCTCAGCCGGCCGGAACAAAGCTGGCAAAGCTCCTCCACGCTCTGATACACGTTCTTACAGCGGCTGATCAGTGTTTCGGTAATCAGTTCGGTGCGCTTTGAGGTGACTTTGATATTTTCAAGGTCACCTGTTAGCGACGAAGTTTTTACGGCGGTGCGATCGGCGGAAAGATTCAATTTTTCCGCGGTTACATTAACTTCCGGCGACTGAAGCTTTGCAGTATCCGATCGCAGGCGCAGTTGCGACAACGCGCCCTTAATGGCATGTGTGATGCCGATATCCACCACCCGGCTTGCCTCAATAGCCACCGAATCAGCCTCCAAGCGGATTTGTTTTCCAGCGCGAAAAACCAGATCGCCGTCCGGCGCGACCAATTCCAATCCGCCGGTATCAGCGTGAATGCGGGTTTGGCGCGTGCGCGAATTGTATTCCAGAACCAGATTATTTTCGGCGGAAAATATCCGTACAAAGGATTGGGTGTCGGCAGTGGATATTTCCGCGTAACCTCCGCCGGGCAGGCACCGCTTTTCCACCGGTGCTGCGTTCTGCGAACCGGGAATTATTCCGATGGCGTAAAGACATTGGGCGTCCTGACCGGCGATCAGGACCTGTTGGCCGCATTGCGCGACTTGGCCATAGCCCATCGCTGCCGTGGCCCAGAATTCGCGCTCCGCGGGGTCGTCGGGAAAGCGGATTTTTATTTTCCCGTCATCGGTGACCATGAGCACCTCAGCGGGCGAAAATTGCGCCTTGGCGGTAATCGGATCATGTTCTAATAGTTCAGGGTGCATAATGATTCTCCTTGTCAGCTATTTTTTTTCGGGTTTGGGAGGCTGAAAATCTTCAGCGGATGCGAGATCGGCGTCGGTGCGTTTTACATTGTCGAGGTTCGCACCGGTCCAGATTGAGCCAATGTCGATGATACGATGCATATCCGCCTGTTTCAGATCGGCTTCTGAAAAATCAGCATCGTTAAATGTGCCGTAATTCAGAACGCAATAAGTCATGCGGGCTTGCCGCAGCATGGCGCGCACGGCTTTGGCTCTGGTAAAGTCTGCACGGTCCAGAAGCGCGCCGGTGAGATCGGCAGAGTCCAGTGTTGCATCCTCAAAGCGGGTTAATCGTAGATCGGCTTTTTGAAGTTTTGCGCCGGTGAGATTTGCCCCGGTGAAGTCCGCCAATTCGGCCTTGGCATCGGTTAAATGTGCGCCTTGGAAATTGCTGGATTTCAAATTGGTTCGACTGATGTTCACAGAGGACAGACGGGCTTTTTGAAAATTCGCTTTTTCCAGATCCGAATCGGAAAAATCGCAGCCGGAAATGTCCATAGCGGCACATTGTATCTGTTTCATGTTGCACTTAAAAAAGGTGGTTCGGCCCAATCGGCTGCCCGTGAAATCGACGGCTTTGAAGTCAGTCATTTCAATGCGCGTGTTGCGCAGGTCCAGCTTGGCAACTTTGGCACCGGCCATTTCACAGTGCTGAAGCGTGCTATGCGATAGGTCCGCACCGGAAAGATCGGCTTGGGAAAATAGTGTATCATGCAGTGTGGCTCGGCTGATATTGGCCCCTTTTAAGGACGCCTTGGAAAAATCCGCCCCGGTCAAGGTGCATCCGGAAAAATTCGCCCCATCCAACTGCCCGCCAGCAAAATCACAGCCGGTCAGATCCATTCCCGCAAAATCCACCTGCTCAAGACCACATGCGGAAAGACGGCCGCTATTGAGCCGGGCACCGGAGAAGCGGGCACCACCGAGGCGGCACGTATCAAAGGCGGTGGTGGTAAGATCACACCCCGCAAAGGCTGCGCCGGATAAATTGGATTCCTGGAACGCTGCACCTTTAAGTTGGGCACCGCTGAAAATGGCGGTGGCAAGATTGGTTTTACTGAATCCACTGGATTCCAGATTAGCACCGGAGAAGTCCGCGCCGGTGAGATCCATGGACGCAAATTGCGTTTTCTGTAAGTCATAGCCGGTAAAATTGCGTTGCTGAAGTTTGCAGGCTTGGAGCGTACAACCCGCGATATTTTTGGGCAGGGCAGATCCCGCAAAATCCACTTCGGTCAGCGTGGCACCGGCGATCGTGGCTTGCGCTAATCCTTTTACCGCCTTCATCCCACAATTCTGAAACGTCGATTCGCCTAATTGGGCTTCGGAAAAATTGCTGCCGTCAAGAGCTACCGTTTGAAATTTCGATTTGGTCATGACGGCATTAGTAAAATCCGCCTCTTTCATGCTGCAGGTGCCCATGCCGAAGTCGGCGTCAGATAAGCCGATATCGTGTAACCCGACACCCGCTTTCTCAAGGTCCGCCATGGAAGGGTTGGTTTTGGCCATTTCCAAAATGCGCGCCGAGGGCTTAACGGTTCGGGGGTCCTTCAGGAGCATTATTTCCGCAACTGCGGTAGCGCCGGAAAGGTTGGCACCGCAGAACTTAGCCTGATCGCTGATGGTGTTGATGAACTTGGCATCCGTAAGATTCGCACCGGTTAAATTCGCGCCGGAGAGATCACAATTATCAAATTGCGCATCGGCGAATGTCGCATTTTCCAGATTGGCGGCGGCAAATTTAACGTAACGGAATGTAGCTTGGCGGAAATTAATGCCCTTAAAATCCACGCCGGATAAATCCACCCACCAGAGTTGCACACCCGCCAACGATTCGCCGGCTTGCACCTTGGCGATGACATCTTCGCGCTTCATCAGCAGTTTGCTATGATTCTTGAACTCTTCGGAAAGGCGCTTGAAGTCTAGTTTGGACACATCCAGATTTTGAAAATCAAGGGTATCAAAGTAACTCATGATTCTACCTGTTATCACGCTTCCGACGCGGAGAGCTTGGTCATTTTAACATTCGTTGCGCTATCCGTAATCAGACCCTGAAGTATGGCGTTAAGAAATTCCGCGCCGTACGCATTGGCTCCGCTTAAGTTGGCCAAGGTCAGATTGGCTTTTTCAAAGGATGCTCTAAATAAATTAGCCTGCTGCATTATTGCGCCGGTAAGGTTGGCTTTATTGAGTTTAGCAGTTTTCAGATTGGCGGCTGAACAATTTGCCCCCTGCAAACCTGCTGCGGTAAATGTGGCACCGGATAATTGCGCGAAACGCATATTGGCACCGGCTAAATTTGCCGCCGCCCAGATTGAATCGGTTCCTTGAACTTGATACAAATTGGCATCTGGGAAATCGGCCTTATCGGCACGCAGCTTTGTTACATCCGCATTGGCAAAATTGACCTGCTTTCCGGTGGCCTTTTCAAAGGACGCTTCGTTAAGTGCAGCATTGGAAAAATCGGTTTGATTGACTGTCGCAGCGGTAAAATCGGCTTGTGGGCATTTGCTTTGCTGAAATTTAGCGCGTGACAGATCAGCTTGGGCAAATAACGTTTCCCTGGCCGATACGCCGGTCAGCACAGCATCGGTCAGTGTGGCTTTTTCAAACAGAGCGTCATCCAGCGTGGCACCGGTGAGATTCGCTCCGGCCAAGTTGGCTTGCGTAAAGTCCGCCTGTTTCAGGTTCGCACTTTCCAGTGTTGCACCGGCTAAAGCGGCTTTGCTGAAATTCGCCTCTGCCCCCTGAACCTCGGACATATTGGTCGATGCCAGATTGGCACCGGTGAAATTGCCACGAGCCAAGGTTGACGCCTTCAGGTTGCAGTTGGACAAATTAGCGCCGGAGAAGTCCGCTCCGGTAAGATTTAGCCGCGACAAGTCTAGTTGTGAGAGATTCTGCTTAGCCAGTGTTTCGCCTTGCGCGACTTTTTGTTCCACCATCTGCCGCGTCCAGACTGGCAAGGCCTCCGGCGGCTTTTCTGCTTCCGGTTCGGGGATACCGGCCTTGGCGCGAACCTGTTTCATCTGGGCGATTAACGGTGATAAATCTTCCGGGTTGTGGCCCATTTTTGGCAGTAAGGCCCCCAAGAGCGAGCTCATTTTAGCCAGATCCGGATTGCCGGCCATTTCCACCGGTGAGAGTCCCTGAGACTCCCAGAATCTAATTTGTTCGGCGTGGGCTTTAGCGCTTATGGCCGGCAGGTTATCCGGATCCAAGCCCGACTTGGACATCGCAGTTTTCAGCTGATTCTGCATGTCCGCTTCGTGCATGGCAGAGGCTTTGGCCGGATCGTCCTCAACCATTTGATCCAGCATGGCGGCTTGCTTGGCTTTCAACTCCGGCGGCAATTTTGCCGGGTCCATGCCCAGATTTTTATACATGGCTGCCACTTGAGCTTCCATTTGCCGGCGCATTTCCAGCTTCTGCTTTTCTTTGGCGGCAAGTTCTTCGGCGGTTGGCTGAGGTGGTTTGGCTGCTGGTGGTGGCGGTTCTTCTACGGATTCTTCCGGTTCTTTCTGCGACTGCAGGAATTTCTGGCGGCACACCTCCAGCGAAGCGGGCGGTTGCGCCAGGGGTTCATCCATAATAAATACGTCGGCGACATCTTCAAATTCTTCGGATTTTACCGTGGCCACGCCACGCCACAGCAGCACCATCTTCTCGGATGCCATATCCACCCAGAGCGTGTCGAGGTGCATGGGGACTTCTTCAAAATTTCCCGCTTGTTTTTCCGAAGCGCCGGCGCGGTTGATAAAGCAGCGCACACGTAAACCGGGCAGGCGCGATTCATATTTTGCATGTTCCGGGTGCAGGTTTTCAAAAAGCAATGGTTCATCGCCGCGCAAAAACCCGTCCACCTGCATGTCCGGAGCGGCGGCATTAAAGTAGGCGTAGTCAAAATCCGCCGGAAACCATGGCCAGCGGGTTTTGCGATAACTGCCGCCATACGAGCCGAGCTTACCAGCGCGCGTATGCCATTTGGCGCTTAGCGGAGCAAAGCCAGCGGGAAATGGCCGGTCTTTGGGATTTTGAATTAGCTGGGAAGGATTTTCGATATTGGGCAACTGCCAGATTTCCTGCCCTTGTCCGCCGCGCAGTGGCTCATGGCCCTTGCCGATTGGGTTGGCGACAAAGCCGGGGCCGCCGTAGCTATTTTCATAACGCAGTGCCATGGAACGAAAAGGCTGCGGAGCGGTAGCGCTTCGGCTAAGCAGCTTTTTTTCCCAGCGACGATCACCGGCGACCGTCAATTTAACACTCTTATTTCCGACTTGAAATACCGCGTGGCACACAGGAATGGGTGTGCCGCCCGGCGGATGGCAGGTGCCAACTAAAAGCAGATCGGCTTTGGGCTTGAAATAGGCAAAATCCGATTCATAGCGCGGTGGCCCGATTTTTTCTTCATCATCGGGGTAGAATTCATCGCCGGTGGGAAAGGGTTGCTTAGGCAGCGCGATCGGTGGCTGTCCCGGCTTTAAGATGTACGTGGCTTTGGCAATAAGCGTCATGGAGTGGCCGGGAAAATTGGATCGTCCCGCCAAGGGGGCGAAGGTAAGGGCTGTGCGGTTAATGACTTTCATGCAAGCCTTTTGACAATTTAACTACAGAGACAACTTGAGTATCACCTTTGGAAGCCACGCGCTCGGGCATCCCAGCGCTAAGGAGCAACTTGGATAGCGCTCCCGTTGATTGTAACTCCGCTGGATCCATTTAGCTTTATGTTGGTAGCCTTCAGCATAATGTTATTGTTGGGCGACTCAATGGAAACCCCGCCTGTTTTAACCAGACGGACCGAGTTTTTGCCAGCTTTATGCCGCAGGATGATCGGACCGTCCATGCTCTCAACTTTGACGCTCCCAGATGTTTCTATTTTGATGGCCCCTAACGCACTTTCACCATGGGCAGAGAGTTCAATCGCCTTCTCGGTCGACTTCACGTACGCGCTGTAGACCATTGTCACTACCATGCCTAAAGCCATCACGGCCAAGCCCGCAGCGTCTAAACCTGCAGCTGTAGGATCGCTCGTATCCGTCAGGCCTGTTGAGTTTATTCCCTGCGATATACTCTGGGGAGCTGTATATGAGCCCGATGCGATGCTGGCCGAGGTAGCGCTGCCCGAAAGAGAGCTTTGTGCGACATTATTTTCGAACGTCGGGCCGGCCGCCATCATGGCCATGCCGGCCAATGGGATCAGACCGACGAGCCCGAAGATCAGCTTCGTGGCAATGTTCGTCCCCGGGGGCGAAATCTCCTTCTCCGGCCCAACTTCAAGTTCAATTCCTGAGTTGTTAATCTGAACAACCGAGGTGTATTGGGGCGAGGCCTTCTGGCCGGCATCACCGCCTGCCAGATAGATCTTGCCACCTGCCGCCATAATAACATCATCTTTGGTAACGCTGCTGGTGCTGGAGTCATGAATGATCAGTTCGCCGCTCTTGTCCCATTCGAATTTGTACCCACCATTAAAGGTATAGGACATTCCAAGCGTTGACTGGTATGCAATTCCTCCCTTGGCGTTCACGTATCCCCCTGCGCAGATCGCCACTTCACTACCCAGCACGGCATTTCCGACAGTGCCCGCGGTGCACGACCAGTTATTGCCGTAGGTTACTCCGTAAGTATTGCTCTGCGTGGTGTGTTGGACACTTCTCCCTAATTGAAGATCCGATTGGTGGTGGGGACTGTAAAGCCGAATGTGTTCATCACCCGGCGTAGCGTCCAAAATAACGCGATTGCCATAATCGTCCTGCATAATTCTTCGATGTTTATTTGCCGGCAGCGATTCGGGCGGCATGTTATCCGCGTTGTAGACGCGGCCGGTGATCAGTGGTTTATCGGGGTTCCCTTCCAAGAAGTCTACGATGACTTCATCGCCCACGTGCGGTAATGCCATATCGCCCCAGTTTAATCCGTTGTTGGGTGCTCCGGCCCAGGATTGTGATACGCGAATCCAGCAGGATGAATTCTGATCGGAGGTGCCGTAGGTGTCCCAGTAAAATTGCACCTTCACCCGGCCATATTCATCGGTGTAGATTTTTTCACCGGACGGCCCCACCACCACCGCCGTCTGCGGGCCGCGTACCACGGCCTTGGGCGTGATTCGCGCCGGCCGGAACTGCTGGCTGGATTCAAAGCAGGTCAGATTGCAGGTGAACGTCGTTTCCACAGGCCCGGGCTGGTCTTGCAGATAATTCTCATTGCGAATGTCATAGTGCGCGCTCTGGATCAGATACGTCTGATTCATAGCCGATACCGGATGATCCGCCAGCGTAAACAGATAGCCGGCCTCAACACCACGATTATTAGAGTTTCCTGAAGCCACAGCGAAACCCGCCTGCTGTTCCTGCATGCGGGCTTGAACGTAATTACCGCCATCCGAGGATTGTGTGTAGCCGCCGGGATAATCATACACACGATGATCGGTCTGGCTGACAACGCCGGCGGTGTTGGCCGCGGATGCCAAGAGTGATTTCTTGGGTGCGGTAAAATCATAATCATTAAGCATGAAATTGCCGGATTGAAGTGCCTGCCGCAATTTCCAGTCCCGAATATATTCCCCTTTGGCCGCCCGATCCGGCCCCAGATAGCTGATACTCGAATCACCGTTGATATTCACGCTTGCCGATACGCCATCGGCCAGCACCAGTTTATGCGTGATATTGCCGCTCTGGGCATCTTTCTCATGCTTGAAAAAATAATAAATTCCTTCGTTTTCCAGCAGGCGCGAGACAAAATCAAAATCGGTCTCGCGATACTGTACGCAGTAATCCCACGTGCGGTAGGTTGCGGTAAGGGCATTGTCCACAACCGAGGAAAATCCCAGATCGGAAAATATCCGCTGGACAATTTCCGGTACCGTAAGTTTTTGAAATATCCGACAATCGCGGCGACGCTTTAAAAACCAGAGCCAGGGAACCATGACCGCCGAATAATGATAGATATTGCCTTCGCTGTGCGTTTGCTCAAAACGGGAAATGTACCCATTAAAATAGCGAATGCTTGACGCCGCCGAAAGTGCTCCGGATTTTGCGGAAAGCGAAACCGAGACATTTTTGCCCAGAATATCGGAGAAATTAATATCAGGTTTCTCTGAAAGCAGCTCCAATTCATATTCAAACGGCGCGCTTAACGCCTCGGTACCGGTGAATCGGGTCAGCAGCAGGACATCAGAACCCAGCGGCGTATCAATGCTTAATTCCCGGTGTCCCTGTTTAAACTTCGTCATGGTGCAGCTCCTGATTAAGCGACGGCGTTCCGCGTGTCAATTCCAAAAAGTATTGACGCCGCAATAACTATTTTCCGCCGAAGTTAAATTTAAAATCGCCCGCATCGGCGGTCACCGCGATGCGATCAATCCGCCGACCTTCCATCATACGGGTCAGAAATTCATGGCCTATCCGCGGCAAAAGAACATTGGTGATCATGGCATCAACCATGCGCGCACCGCGTTCCAATTCCGTGCATCGCTCGGCGATGAGCTTCGGCACCGATTCATCATATTCAAATGGAATCTTATGGGTTTCCCGTACACGCTTTTGCACGCGCGAAAGCTGGAGGTTAATAATCCGCTTGAGCATGGCCGAGGAAATGGGATAGTAGGGAACCACAACCAGACGATTCAGCAGAGCATCGGGGAACACTTTTACCAGCGGCCCGCGCAGGGCTTTTTCCAACCCTTCGGCGTCCGGCAGCAAATCCGGGTCTTTGCACATGTTTACCACCAGATCCTGTCCGGCATTGGTGGTCAGGATGATGATGGTATTTTTGAAGTCGATCATGCGGCCTTCGCCATCTTCCATCCAGCCTTTGTCAAAGACCTGGAAAAAAATCTCATGTACATCCTTGTGCGCTTTTTCCACCTCATCCAGCAGCACCACCGAATAGGGCCTACGTCGCACCGCTTCGGTTAAGACGCCGCCCTCACCATAACCGACATATCCCGGCGGAGAGCCTTTGAGCGTGCTGACGGTATGCGCTTCCTGAAATTCACTCATGTTGATGGTGATTAAATTATGTTCACCGCCATACAAGGTTTCCGCCAGCGCCAGAGCGGTTTCCGTTTTACCCACGCCCGACGGGCCCGCCAGCATAAATACACCGATGGGCCGATTGGGATTATCGAGTTTGGCACGCGATGTCTGCACGCGGCGGGCAATAATTTCCAGGCCGTGACGCTGGCCGATCACGCGCTTCTCAAGGTGGTCGGCCAGTTTCAGGATTTGCTCAATTTCATTTTTTACCATACGGCCGACGGGGATGCCGGTCCAATCCGCGACCACCGATGCTACGGCCTGCTGATCCACGGTTGGGAAAATCAAGGGCAGTTCGCCCTGCAGTGCGGAAAGCTCACTTTGCAATTTACGCAGATCGGTCAGCATAGCATCGCGCTGCTCGGGGGAAAGTTTGCTGGTGGGAGCAGCTTCGGCTGGGGCAGGAGCCGCTTTGGCTTTGGGCTTGGCGGGTGGAGCTACTGCGGGTTCCGGTGCACTTTCAATCGGCTCGGCGGCGGAGCGTAAGGAATGGCGAATATCGAGAATTTTGTCAACCAGTTGTTTTTCCCGCTTCCATTTGGCATCCAGATCGGCGAAACGCTTTTTCTCAACTTCTAAAAGGCCTTTCACCTCGGAGAGTCGCTGGGTGTGATCCAGGCCAACGGCGGTTTCACGATTCACAATTTGAATTTCCATTTCCAGCGCTTCAACGCGGCGTTTGGAATCCTCCAGTTCCGCCGGTAAAGCGTGCTGACTTACGGCGACACGGGCCGAGGCGGTGTCAATCAGGCTGACCGCTTTATCAGGCAACTGGCGAGATGGAATGTAACGATGAGACAATCGCACCGCAGCATCAATGGCTTCATCAAGAATCTGCACGCGATGGTGCTTTTCCAGCGGAGCAATAAGCCCGCGAAGCATTAAAACCGCTTTGTGCTCCGATGGCTCCTCCACCTTCACTACCTGAAAGCGGCGGGTCAGGGCGGGATCTTTTTCAATGTGCTTTTTGTATTCATCCCACGTGGTGGCGGCGATGGTGCGAAGCGTGCCGCGAGCCAGGGCGGGTTTGAGTAAATTGGCCGCATCACCGGTTCCCGCGGCACCACCGGCTCCAATAAGCGTATGGGCCTCATCAATAAAAAGGATAATGGGTTTGGGTGAGGCCTGCACTTCTTCAATCACAGATCGCAGGCGCTGCTCAAATTCGCCTTTCATACTGGCGCCGGCCTGCAACAGACCAATGTCCAGAGTGCGAATACTTACATCCTTGAGCGACGGCGGCACTTCACCGGCGGCGACGCGCTGGGCAAAACCCTCCACCACGGCCGTTTTACCAACCCCGGCTTCACCGGTCAGTATCGGATTGTTCTGCCGGCGACGCATGAGAATATCGACCACCTGCCGGATTTCCTCGTCACGGCCCACAATGGGATCTAACTCACCGGACTTGGCGCGGGCGGTTAGATCAATGGAGAATTTTGCCAAGGCCTCCTGTTTACCCATAGCCGCCGGCGCGATGGCTCCGCTGGCCTCCCCCGGCACCGCACTGCCTTCAGTTTCAGACGGGGCCAGAAGCTCTTCGGTGGAGCCGGAGGTTATTTTGCCGAATTCATCAGACAACTGTTCGGGCTTCACCTTTTCAAATTCACGGGAAATATTCAGCAGGCTGTTACGCAGCGTTCCGGTTTTTACCATGCCGATGATCAGATGCCCGGTGCGCACCTGGGCACTTTTATAAACCAACGATCCATACACCCAAGCCCGCTCCACCGCTTCATCAATATGCGATGACAAATCAGATATGGACGTGGACCCGCGCGGCAGGCGATCCAGTGCTGCCGTTATATCCGCAGCCAATTTGGATGGATTTAACTCAAAATGACGGATAATCAGATGCAGGTCGGTATTGTCCAACTGCAGAATCTGATTGATCCAGTGCACCAGTTCCACGTATGGATTGCCGCGCATTTTGCAGAAAACGGCAGCGCTTTCAATGGATTTATAGGCCACCTTATTGAGTTTACCGAACAACGCGGTGCGACTGATTTCCGCCATAAATGAATCCTTATCCTTAGTTTTAAGCCGCGACGGGGCGGCAAACCAAATCCCGCAGGTCGTGATCCAGTTCAGTTGTATGCAGCCACGTGGTATAACCCAGGCGGCAATCCAGTCCCAGAATCATGGGCGGTACGGCACTGGCCTTGAGAATCAGGCGCACATCCCATTCCAACTCGTCATTGAGATATAATTTTACCCAATCGCAAAGGTTCTGAAAACCGATGCTGCCGGGTAATAATCGGTTAAAGTCCGGCAGCGTCATCGGGCCGAGAACAATTCTGAATTTTCCCTGTGCATCCCAGATGCGCGACCCTACCACGAGTGTCTGGCCCAGCATCCCCGACTCAGGCCTGGAGCCTAGCCGGCAGCGGCAGTCCATGGGCAAAGCAAGCCACCGGCCCGAGAATTCTTCGATTTCCACCGATACGCCAAAATATTCATGAAGAATGGACCGTAAGCCATCCGGATTCCGCACGCCAGCCAGCAGGCGGCCGGAAAAATAAAGTTTGGCGTTGTCGGGTAAGCTGTCGCGGCTCATTAAGTAATCGGTTCCCAGCCCCATGAGGCTGGCGAAATAATGGACGAAGGCGTCATCATCTCCCGGATTGGCGGCGGAGGTGTTATGCCGATCATAACTGACAGTCGGCTCATTGCAGGCCCAGGCGCGGTAAAAGAAACTGATCATCCGATGATGAAACATATCAGCAAAAGCACAGAGCGTATTATCTTTTACATGCAGTTTGCGCTCACGGGCGTATTCGGTCAGATGCAGCGGCAGCGGGCCGTTGGGGCCGAAAAGGCCGATAAAGCGCACTGCTAACCGGGGCACGGTCAACGCATCGGAAAATTCCAGTTTTTCAACCGTGCTGGCGGGGAACGCCAGCGCCGGTTCCTGGCCAAACCGCATCGGGTCCAACCGTGGAGAGGTGGAATAGCCTACGCGCGGCAGATCCCGACGGGCGCATTCAATACTGCGAACGGCCAGGAAAAAGTCGTAGCACGCGGCCTGCGATTCCAGCAGCCGCATCAGAGTATCTGCCGGCATCCCGGACGGGCTGTCCATTCCATGATCCTTCCGCGGTCAACCGTGTTGACCACGCACTTGGTAAACGAATTCATTGATACATAACGCGAAAAAAATTGCTCCAGCACCGCGCCCATAAGAAATGCTCCGGTTCCCTCGTACGCATGGTCATCCAGAACCACCGAGATTTCAAGGCCACGAACAAACGCCATCATCCCGTCGCTGAACGTGCGCCGCACAATGGGCGAGCTGGAAATGGATTTAACTCCATGCGCCTGCTTTTCAGACGCCGGGTCATTGATATTGCAATAAAGCCCCAGCAGATTTTGCAAAGCCGCCGCTCCTCTGCCGTCGTTGGAATCCAGCAGTGAAAGATAATTCAGCGACACATGACTGATCAAGCGCCATGCCGCATCGCCCTGCGCCAGGGATGTGCGGGGAACTGTTGGTGCCCCATTAACACACCGAATGGATTTAACCGGACCGCCGGATTCAAGAGAGAAGTCGGTTGCACCTTTTCCCAATGGGATAAAAAGCGGCAGATCACGGTTGGTACAAAGCGACTCAATTCCCAGTTGCCGCAGTTCGGTCCGATAGGGTGCACATTGGCCGTCAACCAGGGAAATAAATACATCACTTCCGGTATAACCTGATCGTCCGCCGACGGAGCGCTCCCGTTCGGATGGGACCCGGGCCTGGCGATGAACGGTAAAAAAGGCTTCATCCCGCCGGGACGCAGAATCCCATATCCGATAAAAGCTCCGAAAAGCCTGCGTATCATCGGATCGGGTGCCGTGCCCGGTCAGGGACGTAATTTCAAAGACTTCAAAATCTCTGGTGCGCGTGCGATCAGGAATCACGGGGAATTCGCTGAAGCGTTCTGATAACTGGATACGATCACAGCGTTTGGGAAAAAGGTTGATAACCGGAGAACAGTGGGGCTTAAAATTGGCCGCGGTTACCGTGCGTTCCAGTGTTGCATCCGCTTTGCGCAGGCACAGCAATAAATCCAAGTGCGGTTCGGTACAGCGGGCAATGATGGATCGGAGACTGGAAACTTCAAAAAACAAAAACCGTTGCGGAATGGTAAAATATTCCTGCAGCAGGCGATATCCCTGAAAGGCACGCGGGCATACGGGCAGAAGTGCATGGTCATCATCAAAGCCCACGCGACGGATGCACGTGGCGGGCAGCGTTTCACGCCATTTGACCGGCACCGAGCTTGGTTGCACAACCACCTGCACACGTTGCCCGATAATCTGCTCATACAGACGAATCTGCACTTCGGATGTGCCGGCGATAAAAAATTGCAGGCGGTCCAGCTGTATCTGATTCCAAAGCAAACCAGGATTGCACGCCAGGCGAATCTGAATCGCCGCCTGAACACCGCTTCCCATGCCCAGATTCAGCGCTTCAAGTTCGCGCAGGTGATATTTAGCGTCCATGACATGGATCGGCCATAACGTCAGGTTATGCGCGGTTCGATATTCGCACGCGGTGGATTCGCCGGCACCTACAATGCTGCGCATTGACGTTCCGCGCGGCATGACAAAGCCTTTTGCCAAACCGGGATCGGCTTTATCAATTTCAAACTGCACGATCGCCATGGAGGGTGTGGGAG
>JAJZCT010000344.1 GCA_021828925.1 Planctomycetota bacterium | reverse complement strand
TCCAGATAGGCCATAAAGCCACGGCGCAGCTGATTTTGCGGCACAACCCCAATAATGCAAGTGCCAACGAAAGAGTTACCCGGCGCTAAAATGGCGTAGGGTCCGAAGGAACACTTTACCACCGATCCCCGGCCCACGGAGTTATTGGCCATCGGATTTTCATAGCCCATGAAAAAATTTCCGACGACAATCGGGGATCCCTCCACGGTTCCAACTTCTCGGGCACCAGGAATTGCCTGATGCAAAAGCGTTAATCGCTGGATGATTATTTTTCCAGCAAGGGAATGCAGTACGATCCGCTCCCGCAGGTAACACGCATTTTGGCGAAGTCGCACGGAGAATTGGGCCTCAAGGTGTGCCGAAGGATCGGCTAGATCAGCGACAAATTCCCGGCCCGGAAAATGGTCCGCGAGTTTCGGCGAAGCGTTGCTCGTTTTCAACGGTATTATTTGCGGGCGGTCTACAAAATGAAAGTCAGAGCATGTGATAACCTTCCCATTACCCAAAGTAATTTGGAAATACGGGACAGCCAGCGTGAGATGCCCGCGGCTGATATGATCGGTGACGGTTATGCTCTTGAGTGTTTCACCAATCCGCTCACCGCGCCATGTAATTTTGCTGTTGCCCAGTGTAAACACGCCTGATTTCCTGGCTGCTGGTAGTGACGCCGGCGATGCCGCAACCAGCGACGGCCCAGCAAATACCAACGCGATAAGAGCATGGAAGACGGCCCGGCCAACGGCTTGTACTTGTTTCTGCCAAAACTGTGCCACAGATAAACTCCTTTTAGTTGTTTTTGGTTGAACACAACCATCCTGATTTTCAGAAAATGGCTAAGGCGCATGCCCGGGTACGTTAACGGTGTTTATATCTAATCTGGATGGCGCGCTGGAGCGTCCGGAAGGATCAACGGCAATACTGCGGATTACCAATGGCTTGCCGGGTGTTAGTGGCAGAGCAATAGCTTCGCTGAATGGGATTGAATGAGAATCAGGAATCAGGCCATTAAGGGTGTAGTAAATCTTTGTGCCGGGCACTGGATCAGTGATACCCACAGAGCCTTTTGGCGAAGCAGTGTGAATTTCCAGCGCGTTATGGCCGGGATCGCGAGTGGTGGTGAACGGGGTGCCGTTATCGGTGAAATGGAACGACGGTGGCGGAATGCGGAAGTTATAGTTGTTGGCCCGTAACCAGAGATACTGCCGGGCAGTACGTTTAACGAAATCAGAATAATGCTGATCTTGTCTGGGCGTCCAACTAATTTCCGCCAAGGCCATTTCCCGCGGCAAGAGCTGGTAAAATAAATGGTGGGCGGTGGGAATGGCTTCGCTCCACAGGCAGGCCTCGGCGCCAAGGAGCCGTGGCCGCAATGTCTTTGGCAGCAAAGAGGATGGATTAAAATCATAGGTTTCCCGCAGCGTATCAATTCCGCCCACAGGATGGGGTTCATACTTGAGGTCCCCCTGAGAATGATTGAAATATAGTCTTCTACTCCGGGCGACAATCACATCGTGCCCCAGGCGGGCATCCTTAAGAACAATATTCGAGCTGTGCCAGCTCCAGCACTCGATCACCGCGCCCTTCGGCAGATACTGGGCGGGCACATCATTCCAAACCACGGCCCGGTGCCCTTTGGAGGCCAAAAACCGGGCTAATCTGCGGGCAAAATAATCATGAACCTGATCCAGCGTCCAGTGTCGCTGCCGCATGAGTGTTTCCGCCGCCGGATCATGCAGCCAGGCCTGCAAATTTACTTCATCTCCGCCAAGATGGATGAAGGGGCCGGGAAACATTTTGACTAAATCGCCGAAGACGGTTGTAAGAAAATGAAATGTCCTGCGGCTGGGGCTTAAAGGGGTATTTATCGGGGGCATGGTTTTAACGCCCGCCAGCCATAGATAAGACGCAATGGCCGCTCTTCCGTGACCGGGAATATCTATTTCGGGCACGATGGTTATATGGCGTCGGCTCGCATAATTCACAACCGAGGCGATCTGGGCATCCGTGTAAAAGCCCCCGTAGCGCGGGCCATTGCGGGCGGCGGGCGGACTGCAGAAAGGCGTGGCATTCGGCCGCCAGGCGCCGATGGTGGTTAAACGAGGGTATTGCGTGATTTCAATACGCCACCCCTGATCATCAGTCAGGTGCCAGTGAAATATATTCAGCTTGTAATGTGCCGCCACGCGAATAAATTTTTCCACGACGGGCACAGGAAAAAAATGACGCACGCAATCCAACATGACCCCGCGCCAGCGATAACGGGGCCAATCGACAATTGAAACTTCGTGGATGGCATTATCCGATGGCTGGGCGGGATTAAAAAGTTGCTCAAATGTTTGCAATGCGTAAAAAAGGCCGTGGCCCCCATTGGCCGTAAGCGCCGCCGCATGGCTGGTGACCGCCAGCCGGTAGCCCTCCGCGCCAAGTTGTGGATCGGCCGCAGCGGTGGAAAGTGTGATCTGCGCCACGCCGGTGGAAACGATTTTTGCGGCAATTCCACGTCGCTTCAGAAAGCGTTGCAAAAAATGGGCAACATCGCGTTGTGCCGGATTATCCGCGCTGACGCGGACTGTGGCGGGAATTCGCCATTGAGCCGCATAGGCGGTGATGTGGCGGGGCAGCGGTATCAGACCAAGTTTATCAACGGCAAAATTGCCGGGGTGCTGTGCCGCATGGGTGATTCCCCCCGTGCTGGTCAAAGCCAGTAATACCCCCAAGACCACCAAGCTTCCCGTATACGACTTAAGTAACTTCTTCAACAACATGTTCCGATATGACATGCACATGCGTTTGGACCATGTTTCACTCTGCGGCGTAACGCGGTGCGGGGTATGGCGTCCATGCGACGCCCCGGACAAACAGTCCATACTTCGCGAGTATTTCGTGATATCCATTGGACGTGTGTTGCCTAAGGTCGCCATTTCTGCTCCTGTCGCACGCCAGCCCCGATGAACGCATCAGGGCTGGCGTTTCAATTGAACAAGTAATTTCGAGGGCGCACTGGATTGGCCAAAAGTATCTATGGCCACACTACGGACGACCACCGACTTGCCGGGCACGCCCTGCACCTGAATCGGACTGGCATAGCGCATCGACTTCCTATTGGGAATTAATCCGTTGAGTGTGTAATAAATGACCGCGCCGGGCACCGGATCAGTTATATGCACCAAGGCGGCAGGTAACGCGCATTGTATATCCAGTGCATTATGACTGGGATCGCGCGTGGTGGTGAACCGGCCGCCGTTATCCGTGAAATGGAACGACGGCGGCGGAATGCGGAAATTATAGTGGTTGGCCCGCAACCATAAATACTGCCGGGCGGTGCGTTTCACGAAATCGGAGTAATGCTGTTCTTTTAACGGCGTCCAACTGATTTCCGCCAGGGCCATTTCCCGCGGCAGGAGCTGGTAAAATAGATGGTGGGCGGTGGGAATAGCCTCCGACCACAAGCACCCTTCGGCACCCAGCAGACGTGGGCGCAGAGAGGCGGGCAGCAACGAGGATGGATTAAAATCGTACGTTTCCCGCAGATTAGCCCGGTTTTTGGCCTCCAAA
>JAJZCT010000343.1 GCA_021828925.1 Planctomycetota bacterium | reverse complement strand
TGTATTTGGCCATGACCATTCCATGGCAATTTCCAACTGAATTGCGGGCGTCGGGAATTAACAGCCAATGGGTTGGAGTCAACTTTTTATTAATGGCCGCTGCATCAGCAAAGATCAGTTATCCCCGGCCCTGAGTTGGTATCCGCGGCGTTGCTATTACCGAGCGTATAATGTGACGAAATTTCTGCATCAGGGTAAAAATACCATGGGCGTTATTCTCGGCGATGGCCGATTCTATGCCCCCAGGCTTCACGTGCCCGCGCCAACGATCAGCTTCGGTGCACCGCGGCTGATTTTGCGATTGCATGTCTGGCTGGCGAACGGTGCAAATCAGTCGGTGGTCAGCAACGATCGATGGAAAGCCACGGTCCGCGGCCCAATTTGCGCCAACAACGAATATGACGGCGAAGTGTATGATGCTCGCCTGCGCATGCCCGGATGGGATCGCCCCAACTTCAAGGCTGCCAACTGGCATCCGGCTACCGTGCTTAAATCTCCGGGCGGTCGGCTGGTGGCACAATTTTCCCAGCCGATTCAGGTAACACAGATTCTGCATCCTAAAAAGCTTCTGGAAGTGGCGCCGGGCAAATGGATATTTGACATGGGACAAAACATGGCGGGCTGGTGCCGCATCACCGTGCCCGAAGCTCCGGCCGGCACCAAAATTACGCTGCGCTACGGGGAGAGCCTCACCCGCCATGGCAAATATACGGTTAATCTCAGCTCGAAAAAAAGCGGACGCATTCATCTTTTTGTTGCGGATCTGCGCTCGGCCAAGCCAACCGACACGCTGATTCTTAACGGCAGCGGACCCATCACCTGGCATCCGATTTTCACAACCCACGGATTCAGATTTGTTGAATTGACCGGTTATCCCGGTACACCTGGACTTTCCACGCTGGAAGGGCAGGAGGTGCATGATGCTCTGCCGATTACCGGCGGCTTTGCATGTTCGGATAAGTTGGTCAATGAGATTGTGCATAACTGGCGGTGGAGTGCGCAAAATAATTATCGTTCGATTCCGTCTGATTGTCCGCAGCGCGATGAGCGGCAGGGCTGGATGGGGGATCGATCGGAAGAGTCGCTCGGGGAAACCTTTGCTTTCAATAATGAACGCTTCTATAACATGTGGCTATGGGACATGCAGGATGGGCAAAAGCAAGACGGTTCCATCTCCGATGTCAATCCCCCTTATTGGCAGTTTTATAACAATGACGTTACATGGCCCAGTACATTTCTTTTCCTGCCGGCGAACCTTTACCGGCAATTTGGCGGACTTTCTGTCATCCGCGACCATTACGCCGCAGAAAAGAAATGGATGTTACTGGAGTTGGGATATGTCCATCATGGCATAACATCCATGGACAGTTACGGTGATTGGTGTTCTCCCGCCCGATCGCCTTTGCACATCCACTCCCGCGATCCGAAGCGGTCCACTCCCGGCCCCCTGCTGGCCAGCGTCACGTTGTATCAGGATCTCAAGCTGATGGCGCGGTATGCCAGACTCTTACATAACTTTGCGGATCGACAGCACTGGTTACAGGCGGCCGCTGACCTGAAGGCCGGCATTAACCGGTCTCTCTGGAATACGCAGAAAAATTATTATGGCAATGGATCCGATACATCGTGCATTTTGCCATTGGCCGCCGGCGTTGTACCACCTCTGCGGCGGGCGGATGTTATCAGGAGGCTTTTGTATCGAATCAATGTGGTTCAGCATGGCCATGTTGGTTCGGGCATCGTGGGCGGCCAATGGCTTTTCAGGACCTTAACGCAGATCGGCCAGGCCCAAGTGGCATGGAACATGCTCAATAAGACGACTTATCCCGGTTGGGGTTATATGATCGGGCATGGTGCCACTACGATATGGGAACTGTGGAATGGCAATACGGCCAATCCAGCCATGAATTCTCAGGATCATCTGATGCTCATCGGCGATATGGCCGCATGGCTTTTTGAGGATGTTGGCGGGATTAAAAGCGATCCGCGCGATCCCGGATTCCATCATGTCATCATGCGTCCCCTGCTTCTCCATGGGTTGAATTGGGTCAAGGTATGGCATCGTTCCCCTTACGGAAAAATTGTCAGCAATTGGAAAATAGGACCCGGTCATACGTTGCACTGGCTTGTAAAAATCCCAGCCAACAGCTTTGCGACCGTAGAAATTCCTTCCGCAGGGATTAGATCGGTGCGGCTGAACGGTCACAAAATTGTTAATCGGCAATGGATTCAGTTCAAGGAGTTTAGCAATGGCCGTGCCATTTACCGCATTGGATCAGGAGCCTATCACTTTACGGCATCCCTGGCGCGGTAAAATGACACGCCCGATTTACCTGCCCGTGAAAAGTCAAACGCCGCAGGGCCGAGTTCCGTATTTTTCGATGCCCTGTGGATAATCGCAGTTTTATTTGGAGAACCTTCACAATGTCAAACGCCGGAAAAAATCTCTCACTCGGCCCCGTTGTCGGCACCACATGTTGGATGCTGGCACTTGTGCTGGGCCTGGCCATGCATGGCGTCGTTTTCGCGAGTTCCAGGAGCGTTGCCAACGCGCCGTCCATTGATCCATCCTACGGCTTGCCGCTGCCGGCCAATGTTAAGCAAACCCACACTAAGGCCCCGGATTGGATTTGGGCTTCGACCGTTAGTGCCCACCAGAGCGTTTATCTTCGGAAAAATCTGAAACTTACGGCTGTCCCGTCCCATCCGGTTTTGTATGTCACAGCGGACAATTATTTTTCCGTGTTTATCAACGGTCATAGAATCGCCCGGCGCGATCACGGCACTATGGACTGGAAGTACGTTATTCGGGTGCCGGTAAAACAGTATCTCCACGTCGGCACAAATAGGATTGCCATGCGCGCCACCAATGATGGCGGCCCCGCAGGGGCCATCCTCTGGCTGCTTAACGGGAAAAAATCGCTGGTCAAAACCAACGGCAAATGGAAGGTGCTCACGCAAGTTCCGCAAGATAATAGTTGGCGAACCGCACAGGGGTCAGTGCCCGCAATCCGTGCGACCGTGGAATGCCGTTATGGTGGTAGCCCCTGGTTCCACGCGCTTGTCCCCTGGCCGATTACGTATTTTTCGCACTTGTATTTTCAACCCCAGCGAATCACCGTGCTGCACGGTCAGGATATGTTTCACGGCCTCGCCGGCGTAGCCCAGCGGTTGAATTCCGGGAACAGGGCCACGCTGCGTCCGGGCTATCGGGGCATGTCCCTGTTGGCACCATCTCATAAACTTAATCTCGTGGTGTCCGCAGTGCACAACGGGGCTGCTCCGGAATTACTGCTTAGTTTCGGACAAGAAGTTGCCGGTGATATTCAGGTGCGCGGCTCCGGTGGCACGGTCATCATTGGCACCGGAGAATCCCGCGGCGAAGCATTGCACCAGCCTTGGAAAGGTTATCATCAAAGGAAATTAATTGCCGGAAAAATAGAGGCAACCCCCTACAGCGCTTTTCGGTACGCCACCATCAGCTTCAAAGGGCCGGGACCCATTCATATCAATCTTCTGCGCTTAAATTTTCAATATTATCCGGTGGTGTACCGGGGCAGCTTT
>JAJZCT010000011.1 GCA_021828925.1 Planctomycetota bacterium | reverse complement strand
GTAAATCCGGCCGGGCGGCGATTTTCCTGCAGGCATGCGCGCTGCCGAAAGGTTGATCAGTTCGGAATTTCCAACCGTAAACCTGCAATAACACACCGCCAGCGCCCCTGCCCCGTTTACACCACCGGGGCCACCACCCGCCAAAACGCAAAAACCCTTGTAGGACAAGGGTTTTTGAAAGCGCAATTGCTTTTAACGGAGAGAGTGGGATTATTCAGGTGGGATATTGCGATGTTGTTGATAAATGCGTATTTTCGGCGTAGTTCCTTATTCCACAAGGGTTTATGGATTTCTGATAAGTGCCTGTGGGTAGCCCAGATATGCGATACGAGACCCTGAAATAGGGACAGCTTTTGGGACAGTTTTTGGGGCAGCTCTATCCCCGATTCCGGAGTGCCAATCGTATTGTTACCGTTACCTCTCATGGCCTCACCTTGTACCAGTTATCCCCGGAGATATCAAGGCCCAATGACAATATTTTTTTAGATGCCAATTTTTCCGCCAAGTGGGGTGAACTGGTCTATATCCGCAAATCAGGTTCCATCGGTTTTGACGGCATTCAGAGCTTGCAAGACCTCCGTGACAATTGGAACCGATTGCTTGATGCCGCAGGGCTGGCGCCCGAAGAACGCAAAGAAGCCGTGGCGTTATTTTATTTGCGGGTGGAAACGCTGCCGGGCACGGAAGTTGGCTAGCACTGCTGTACCAATCTCAAATATTGGCATAGAATCCCCTGCATGTCGGAACGGCGTGGACGTGGCCGGGCCGGGTTGGGACACCTGGGATTTTTATGGCGGCGGCTGGCGAACTAAATATTCAGATTCCAGAAGTTGGCCAGGCGGTGCATGTTCGGCATCGACTGGCCACAGTCCGGGCGGTGGATGGCTATGACAATCCCAACTCTGGCCGCGTGCACCTCGTTGACGTTGAATACCTGGATGACTGCCAATTTCCGGCCTCAGAACAACTTCTTTGGGAAATTGAATCGACGGGTCGAATATTGGGGCAAACGTCGCTTCCAAGCGTTGACGCCCACCAACCTGATACCCCCGATGTGATCCAGGCGTTCGTCAATTCCCACCGCTGGACGCGCCTTAATCGGCTGCGTGCCCCCGGTAAGCTCGACGATGAGCCGCTGCTGGGAGTGTGGAATTCGGCAATCCAGATTCATCCATATCAGATGGAACCGGTGCTGCGGGCACTGTCCATGCCGCGCGTAAGCCTGCTTCTGGCGGATGGTGTGGGACTGGGGAAAACGATCCAATCCGGCCTGGTGCTCGAAGAATTGCTGCTGCGGCGGCGGGTGCGGCGGGTGCTGGTGATTTGCCCGGCGTTGCTTCAACGGCAGTGGAAATACGAATTGCGAAGGCGATTTAATCTTGAATTCGAAATCATTGATGCCGACAGTACCTTCGAGATGCGCCGAAAATTGGGAATTGACACCAATCCGTGGCGGGCGTTACCCCGCGTGATCGCCTCGATGGATTACCTGCGCATGCCGGACGTGCTCCAGCAATTTCTAAACGGGTCCGGCGTGGGCGCGGAAGGCAATCCAACCCAACGCGGCAAAGCCCATGCGCCGTGGGACATGCTGATCGTGGATGAATGTCATCATTTTGCGCCCCAGAGCGGAACGCGTGCCAGCCAGCGCACCAACATGCTGCGGGAAATCCGTTTTCTCTTCGAGCACCGCATTTTTGCCTCGGCCACGCCGCACAATGGCAAAACCATCTGTTTCACCGGGCTGCTGGAACTGCTCGATCCGGTACGTTTTCGAATCACCAGTGAAATGGAAGCCAGAGACACCGATCAGTTGGAGGCTGTAAGGGTGCGCCGGCTGAAGGACGACATTAACCGCCAGTCGTTAATCCCGCCCTTTGCCGACCAGCTTGATCCGGTGGCTTTGCCCTTTAAACTCACTGCGGATGAAACGGCCCTTTACACCGCCTTGCGCGAATACCGCACGCGCGGCCACTCCGCACTGGGGAGAGTTTCGCCCTCGGAACGCTGGGTTGGCCAATTTATGTTTTCGCTGCTGACCAAGCGGCTGCTTTCATGTCCGCTGGCCTTTGCCCGGACGTGGTGGCGGCATCTGGCCAATAGCGAGGTGGAGAGCCGGGAAAGCCTCTTTGATCTCGCGCGTCTGGCCGCTCAGAAAGCCGATGAACCGGTGAGCAACGACGCTGAACTCGCCACGCTCGAGGAAGACGCCGCTCGCCATGGTCGCACTTGGCTGCGATCACAAGATGCTGAGCTGGATTCCGCACAAAACCTTGTCAGTAGCGCTTTGGAACGCCTTGGCCTGGGTCGGGCTGTGGTGGAAGATCAGCACGCCCTAGCCGCTTTGGCCCAAAAACCTGACTCCAAAACCGAGGCTCTGGTGCGGTGGATCAAGGAGAACCTTTTTGCCAACGGCAGGCTGCGTGATGATGAACGCTTGATCGTGTTCACAGAGTATAAGGAAACGCTGCTTTATCTCGAACAGAGGCTGCTTCGGGAAGGCTTTGACCGAAACACCATGCATCTGCTTTTTGGCGGCATGACCTCCGATGAATTCGAGTCTGTGAAGGGGGATTTTGAGGACCCCGGCAACGCGGTGAGGCTGCTGCTGGCGACTGATGCCGCGTCGGAGGGCATCAACATGCAGGAAGCCTGCCGCTGGATTACTCATTATGACATTCCCTGGTCGCCCTCCAGAATTCTCCAGCGCAACGGTCGTGTGTCGCGGCATGGGCAGATGCGGGATGTGAGTATCCATTATTTCCGGTGCGATGAGGAAGAAGACATCCGGTTTCTCTATTTTATCGCCCAAAAAGTAGAGCGAGTGCGCAACGACTTGGGCAGCGTGGAGCCTGTATTTGATAGTGCTATCCAGCGGCACTTCGCCGGGGAAATAAACCCCGCTGAACTCGATGACATTGATTTGTTCGTTCAGCAGGCCCAAAGCGCATCCAAGGAAGCCGTTGATCTGGGTGAGTCCCCGCCTGCGGAATTAAAGAAGCTCATGCACCGGGCCAGGGAGATGCTTGAAGGCACGGAGGCGCGCCTGAATATTTCTCCGGACGCACTGGCGCAGTTGCTGAAGGCCGCCATCACCGTGGAAGGCAAGGGAGAGCTGGAACCGGTTCATGGCCGATCGGGCTTCTACCGTCTGGCACCGCCGCCAAGCTGGGAGCCGCTGGCTAAGAAAAGCCTTACGGTCGGCTCCGGCGACCGCATGGAAATTGTCTTTGACTCCGCGCTTGTTGAGGAAGAAATTAACGGCAGGCGGCTCATGCGGTTGAAAAAACACCAGGCGCTGCTGAGACTCGGCCACCCGATAATGAGGCAGGCCATCGCCACGCTGGCCCGCCAACTGCACGATCCGACGGCGTTGTATCGCTGGTCCGTGGCGGCCCTGCACCAAACCGGCTTCGACGCGCTGCTGTCGCTGCATTACACCATCACCGCCGTCAATGAGCTGCATGAACCGCTGCATGATGAAGTTCGAACCGAGATATTTCGGATAGAGGGCGAAAAGCTTTCCGCCGTAGATCCGGCTTTCAGCGAATCAGTGGCGCGATCCACGTTCATGCCCATTCAATCATCCACCCGTCTGGAAAAGTTCGTCAAGATCATCCGCGCCAAATGGCCCTCCCACCGTTCTGGTATAGAAGCTATCCTGCAACAAATTAAGACTCAATCGGAGACAGCGCTACGGACCAAAGCCAACGCCAATCTGAAGGATGAGCTTGAAAGCACCCGTGAAAACTACCGTGCGCGGCTCGCGGAACTGCAAGATCGCAGTCGTGAGCAGGCCCTGGACCGGTTGGCCGCCGACCTGCTTGAACAGCAGACCGCGGCGCAACAGCCGGCGCTTTTTGAGGATATCAACGTGGCCGCTAAGCTGCGATCCAGGGAATTGGAAGAACAGATGGCCATTCTCCGGCGGGATGTGGAGCGCACCCGCGAATTACTCACGACGGAGCGCGACAACCGTGTCAATGTTCTGCTGCCCAGGCGCTTCAATATCCATGAAATCCGGGTATTGCCTCTGGCGCTGGTGTATCTGCTACCGGCGGATGCGGAGGATATAGCTTCATGACCGAATCCAATGCCACTCACGCCTGGTGGTATCGACTGCGGCATCAGGGAATGCTGCTCTCGCCTGTTGTTCTGCTGGAATGTTACTCCCCAACGCCGGAGGCAATTAAGCCGCATACCTGGCGTAAGCTGCGCGACGCCAACACCGCCTTTCAGGCGACGCTGACCGATGGTCACATCGACGCCCAAAAAGTCCTGGCGTGGTTGGACACGCTGCTGACCGACGGCATCGGGTTAACCGGCTCAGTTTTGGTCAAACAGAACGCGATCCCCGAATCTCTCACCGCTATGGTTCGCATTGGTAGCCGCACGCAAACACTTCGCCCGCACCGGATCATCTTTGCCGATGAAGGCAAGGCGATTCCCGCCGTTCTGATAATGGCGGATACTTCGCCACAGGTCGGACGTGGGCGCGGCAGAACCATCTACTCGCAATTTCTCGAGCTGCTGCGCGGAACGGGCCATCGGCTGGGGCTGCTGACCAATGGAATGCAGTTCCGAATCGTCTATGCTGGCACCGACTTTGAGTCGTGGTGCCAATGGGACGCTCAGCGCTGGTTTGATGAGGGCGATGGTTCCGAAGAACTGGCCGGACTGCGGCAATTGCTTGCCCGGGAGTCATTAAGCGCCACATCGGCGCAGCGCTGTGGCCTGCTGGAGCACATCGAAGAATCCCGGACCCGGCAGGCGGATCTCTCCAGCATCCTGCGGGAAAATGTCCGGCAGTGCGTCGAGCTGCTGCTGGATTCGATCTCAACTGCCCACCGCACGGATAACAAACTTCTGGCCCCGCTGGCCGATACACCCGCCGGGGAATTGACGCAGCCCGAGGTGAATGATGCCCTGATGCAGGCTGCGGCACGCATTGTTATGCGGATGGTCGTATGTCTGTTTGCCGAATCCCGGCAGCTTTTACCGGCGGATGATCCCACTTACGCAACATCATATGGAATCCGCACACTCTACGAAATGCTCCAGCAATCGCAAAGTACCGACGGCGGCACGCAGGGATTGGCCAACCAGCGCTCCGCGTGGCCACGACTGGCAGCCCTGTTCCGCCTCGTGCACGGTGGCTCGCCGCATGGCAATTTTCCCTTTCGGCCTTATGGTGGTGTGTTGTTTCGTCCCGGCGAGCGAAACAGTGGCGATCCAATCAGCCGTGCGCTGTATATCCTCGAACGTAACATCCCGATAAATGACGAAACCGTCTCGCGGATGCTGCGAAAACTCATGCGTGGGCCGTTGCCGGTCATGCGCGGGCGCACCAGAACCTACGTGGAAGGCCCGGTTGATTACACCGACCTGCGCACCGAATTCATCGGCCTGATTTATGAGGGGCTGCTCGATTACCGCATAAAAAGAGTGGACGCGGAAACCGGCCCTCAAATTTTCCTTAATATCGGGCGCGAGCCCGTGCTGCCGCTGAAGGTTCTGCAGGATCAGCTGCGGGACGACCCGGCGGGGCTAAAAGAACTACTGACCAAATTTAAGAAAGAAAAAGTCGTTGCTGATACCTCATCCTCCGACGATGCGGAACAGGACGAAGGCGAGGCACCAGAGGAAGCCGCCGATGAAGCCGCTCCAGAACTCGATGTGGAAACCCAATTGGAATCTCAAGCGTCAATTGCGACCAAACCTGCCGATGAAACAGCCCTGCAGGCCGCCGGAGAGTGGGCGAGGGCGGCGGTTCGGCTGGCGGGATGGGTTGGCAAAAAACGGGCACGAGAAACCGATGGCCAATACCAGCAGCGGCTTGATGCCGAAGCCGACGCGCTTGTTAAACGGGTTATTACCCCCGGTGAATTTTATCTGGTCCGCGCAGGCAATACTCGCAAAGGCAGCGGTACCTTTTACACCCGCCCCCAACTGGCTGTTCCCACCACTCACCGCACGCTTGCGCCACTGGCCTTCCAACGGACCACGGAAAACATTCTGATTCCAAAGACCCCGGAGGAGATTCTGGCCCTGAAAATATGCGATCCGGCCTGCGGAAGCGCATCATTTCTGGTGGCGACCCTGCACTATCTCACCGATGCCCTTTATGAATCGCTCTGCTTCCATCGCAATTTGGAAAATGACCAGCAGGCCATGCGCATCACGCTGCCCTTCGGCGAACCACGCACCGGTGCCGCCACTGAGGAGATGATTCCTTTTTCACCCGCTGATCCGCAGCGCGCGGAAGCCTTCCCGGAGCGGGTGAAGGCCTTATTGCGACGGCACATTGTGGAACGATGCATTTATGGTGTGGATATCAATCCGTTGGCCGTGGAATTGGCGAGGGTGTCGCTGTGGGTGGAAACCATGGACCGCGAACTTCCCTTTACCTTTCTGGATCACAAAATTCGGGTAGGCAATTCGCTGGTGGGCTGCCGAATGGACCGCGTAACGGATTACCCGGTGGCGGCATGGCTGCGTAATGGCGGTGATGATCCGGACACGAAAACCAAAGGACCGCGCACAAAGCGCATCCGGGATTTGTTGGAGGCCAAAGTAAAACCGGAAATGCGGCGGTTGATCGATGGAAAATTCACAGACCAACCGCCGCTGTTCCCCACCGGTGATGCCTCGGTGGACGATGTGGCCCGCGCCGCCCGCATGGTTTTTGAGCTTCTGCACCAGGTTTCCGTTGCCGACCCGGATCAGCGCGAACGGATGTATCAGAAAGAATTGGTGGCAAGCAGGCCCCGTTCGCAATTGCAGCGAGCGATGGATGAATGGTGCGCGGTCTGGTTTTGGCCCACGGATGAGGAATCGCTCAGGCATGTGCCGCTGCCGCTGAATTTTCATCAGGCCACACCCGAACGCGACGCCATTGTCGCCAGCCTGCGCACGCAGTACCGCTTTTTTCATTGGGAAATTGAATTCCCCGATGTCTTTACCCCCGACCGCGCCGGGTTTGATGCGGTTTTGGGCAACCCGCCCTGGGAGGTTGCCAAACCCGCGTCGCAGGAGTTTTTTACCGAGTATGATCCACTGTTTCGCAGCTACGGCAAGCAGGAGGCGAAGGGTGCAGCGGAAAGACTTTGCGAGAACATGCCCGATGTGCTCGCCTCTTGGGACGCCAGAAAAGGCTCGTACAAAAGCCTCTCGAATTGGGTGGCAAACATCGCCGAGCCATTTACCGTCACCATTGCGCGTGGCGGAAAGCAGGAAGCATACGCCTCGGCATGGACCAAGGCCCGCGCCAAGCACGCTTCCGCCACGCTCGGTGCGGCGGCGTTTATTTCCCAAGGCGGAGCTGATCTGAATTTATTCAAGCTTTTTTTGGAGTACGCATACCGACTCCTGGCGCCCACCGGGCGGCTGGGCTTCATCGTTCCAGCCGCGCTTTATTCCGACTCCGGCACCCGGGAATTGCGGGAGCTATTTCTTAATGAAAGCACATGGGAATGGCTTTTCAGCTTTGAGAATCGCAAAAAGATTTTCGCTATTCACAGCAGCTTCAAATTCGCCGTCGTTATCGTGGATCGTGCCAGGCGCAGCGCGCCATTGCGGGCGGCGTTTATGGTGCATCACCTGGCCGATTGGGAACGGAAAGACCCACCGGTATACGACTATGATCTTGCGGCAGTGGAGTTATTTTCGCCGCGCAGCAAATCCTTGCCGGAAGTGCGAACACCACGCGATATGGCGATCTGCCGAAAAATTTATGCCAATTCCGTGCGCATTGGTGACAACAGCCCCGGCTGGGAAATTAAGTACGCACGGGAGTTTGATATGACCAACGATTCGAAGCTGTTTCGGGCGCGGGAAAAGCTGGAAGCCGGCGGCTACAAGCCGGATGTTTTTGGCCGCTGGATCGGGCCGGAGGGTGATGTCATGCTGCCGCTGTATGAAGGCCGGATGATCGGTCAATTTGATTTTTCAAAAAAAGGCTGGGTGCGCGGCAAAGGGCGATCGGCGGTGTGGCGGGAGATACCGTTCGACCATAAGACGATTGAACCACAATATTTGATGGCGGAGGTAACAGCACGCAGGTTCGCCGAGGTCGCGGTCCCGACCTTCGCGTTCATGCGCATCAGCTCTCCAACGAACTCGCGAACCTTCATGGGAAGCTATTTAAGTCGCAGCCCAAGCGGCGACTCAGTATTCCACCTCCGCCTCCAAAGACCCGGCACAGCCGATTACCTCAGGGTTGCCGGTGTGTGCTCATGCCTGGCCTTCGACTACATCGCACGCCAAAAGATCGGCGGGTTAAACATGAGCTGGTTCGCGGTCGAAGAACTTCCTGTTCCATCTTTTGAAACTAATGGCGGGATTCGGCGAATAACACTGGGTACAATTCGCCTCACGCTTCTCCACCGTCGCTTCGCGCCTGAATGGTTGCGGCTGAAATTGGAATTTCCCGAACTTGCCACGCGGGAATGGAAACAATGGTGGGCGGTTACAGAAGCGGACCGGTTGCGATCGCGTGTCGAAATTGACGCCCTGTGCGCCGGACTTTATGGCCTTGATCCGGATGATTTTGACTGGATTGTCCGCAATGATCCATCAGATCCCAAGGGATTCTGGCGGGTGGATAAGGAACTGCCTTTCCGTGAACGCCTTACCGGTTTGTCGGCTGCCGCATTCCGATCGCTGAAGGAAGGCAAGTGGTCAGCGGATTCGGCGGCGAAGCTTTCCAATGACGATTTCTTCGCTATTATCGGCATTCCTGAATTGACCAACGAAGCAGCGGCCAAGGCGGCAGGACTGCCCGAGCCGCTAATACGCAAACGAACCGGCTGCCATCTGTGGGAACCGGAAAAATTTACCCCTGACGATCCGCGTTCCGGCTGGACCTGGGATGATTGCTGGAATGATGCCGTGGCGCTGCTGGGAAGCGAACAGGCGGTGCAGGACGCGATTAAGCCAGCGGAAGCGGCAGAAAGCTCGCCAGATGCGCAGGAAAAAGGTATCCCCGGTGGGTTATTCAATGGATGAAGAGGAATAAATCGGAGAATTCCCCATGGCAATCAATCCGGTCCGGTTCGCCCATAACATCTGCGATGAGTTCTTGCGCTATATCTATTCGGCTTATCCGCTTTCGGATCCGGATTTGGCGCAGCAAGTTCGCGCTCTGTTGAAACGTCCTTCATCGTTGGATATTCCTCTGGTGCGGGGGCCGTATGTGTCGCTCTCTGAGGCTTTTGCCAAAGGGGAAAATCTTTCGGAAATGGCCAAGGCCGGTGTGATTCACCCGGTGTTGCCGGAATTAATTGGCTTTCCGGCCATGTGGAAGCATCAGCATGATGTGTTCACGGCGGTCAGGCAAGCCCAGCATGTGCTGGTGGCCACGGGTACGGGATCGGGTAAAACCGAGGCTTTTTTATATCCGATAATTGATGACCTGCTGCGGCAGCGCGATCAGGGGATAAATACGGGCCTGTGTGCCATATTGGTTTACCCGATGAACGCCTTGGCCAATGATCAGTTGGAACGCCTGCGGGGAATCCTGGGAGGAACGGGAATAAGCTTTGCCCAGTGGATCGGCACCACGCCGGGCACGGAAGGCGAAATTTCCATTGAGCGATTTTCCGGTTCATCGCGCGAGGCTTACTTGAAGGCGCGCCGCAAGCGGTTAGAAGAAGCCCAGGCGGAAGACCGTGCCGTGCGCCCGCTGGCACCGCCGGAGGAATGTTGTTCGGAAGAGGATATCCGCCAGCGCAAACCACGCATTTTGCTGACCAATTACCGGCAGTTGGAAATTCTGACCACTCGCTTGCCCGACGCGGGATTGTTTGCTCAGGCACCGCTGCGCTACATGGTGTTTGATGAAGCCCACACCTACAGCGGTGCCGCAGGGGCCGAAGTTGCCTGCCTGATTCGCCGTGTGCGGGCCATGGCGGGAAAAACGACTGATGAGGTCATCTGCATCGGTACCTCCGCCACGCTTTCCGATCCACAATCATCGGATAACGATAAGGCGGCCAGGCGATTTGCCTCACGGTTTTTCGGGGTGGATGAGGGCAGAGTGGTCAGTGTGGGGGAATCGTATGTCAGCAGGCAGTGGCCGATCACCCGGTATAAGCCTCACCCCCCCGCAGGCGACGGCACCGCACGCCTCGAACGGCTGCTAAGGTGCCTGGCTGAGCCGGTGGATACGGCAGCCCTTAAACCGGTGGTACAGGAATTAACCGGGCGGAGTTTTGACCCTGGGGCGGACTGGAAGGCCGCGCTTTTTGACCATTTGATCAGCAATGATTACATCTACCACACTACTGAAGTGTTGAAAATTCCCAAGGCACTCGATGAGGCGGCCTGGCAGGTTTCGCAGCGCGTGGCACCGGATCGTCTGGCGCAGGGGCCGCGTACGGATGCGGAGTTGCTGGCTTATTTAACTTTGGGCGCCGCTGCGACCAAGAGTGGGGAATCGCTGCTGCGCCCCAAGGTGCATTTTTTCATCCGGGGTATGGACGAGATGGTCGCCGCACTGGCTCAAGCCGGCGACGAATCTAAAGCCGAGGTATTTCTTTCCTTGTCAGATGCCAAGGAAAAATATCCAAGCCGCCTTGATGCGGCGTTTTTTCCGGTTTTAAGCTGCCGCAATTGCGGCCAGCATTTCTTTGAAAAATTCTACCAGCAGTTGGAAATCCAGAGCGGCCCGGGAAACAAAGTAAGCGGCGTTGCTAACGGTAACGCAGTGGAGGACGCCGACGGGAATCCCAATACCGTCTGGGCGGCAGCGCCGGTGGACTCCGGAACACGTCTGGTGCTGACAACACGACTGCTGGAGGAAGTGGATGACGGGCCAACGGCGCAATCCTCCCAATTCCAGGAGGCGTGGTTCTGTCGGCAGTGCGGGGCCATGCACCGTGACCCCGGCGAACGTTGTTTGGCCGATGGATGCGGGCACAACGAGCCGCTGATTGGCCTGAAGATATTTGGGAAGCGTTTATCCTCTTGTCCGTCCTGCAAGAGCCTGGCATTCAATATTGGCGGCAGATCCATTGAGCCGGCGCGCAATATCCGCGCCATTACCGTCGCCGATGTTCATATTCTCGCCCAGGCGATGATCAGTTCCGCTCCGGAGGATCACAAGCGGCTGATCATGTTCGCCGACAGCCGCCAGGATGCGGCGTTTCAAGCCGGATGGATGCAGGACCATGCCAGGCGCATCCGCCTGCGGCACATGATGAACCGCATCATTTCCGCCAGCGAGCGCCCCCTGCTGTTGGACGATGTCGCGGATCGGCTCATGAGCGAGTTCCGCAAAGAACACAGACTGGTGGATTCGCTGCTGCCTGAACTCACCGGCGAAGATGCCGCCGCCATTTTTGGCAGCAATAGGTGGGTGTCCGTGCACAAGGCGTTACGTTATATGGTGCTGCGGGAATTCAGCACGGGCTCGCGTCGCATGGATTGCCTGGAAGCAATGGGGTTGGCCCAGGTGGCCTACGAGGGCGTATCGGCATCCGATGCCGCAGTACAAGATTGGGCGAAGGTGATGGGGATTTCACCGTTAGAGGCGGTGGAGGCTATTGCGCTGCTGCTGGATAACTGGCGGCGCGGGCGAATTCTGCTGGTGGCTGGTGATCCAATTTTTTCACGCTTTTCCGCCAAGGATGATCCGTATGTTCAAACCAGCTTACTGCCTTTGCGGGAATTTCGCCCGGAGGGTCTGTTGCTTAATGCGAATGCAAATGATAAATACGCCCGTGGTCTGATTGCCCAGCACGGCGCTTCTGCGGTGCAGGCGCTTTTGAAAAAATGGGCGGCCAGGCCCGACCAACTGGACACGGACGCGGCTGTCACCATGCTGTGGAATTTTCTCACCGGCCCCGCGAAACTGCTTGCCAAGGTGACGTTGCGATCTCAAAAAGATAAGCCGCTGGGTGGAGATGTTTGGCAGGTTAACGCCCAGCAGGTACGGGTGCAGAAAAGCGATATTCGGGAACGCTGTGCCATTTGCCAGCGCGTTACCACGCATAAGGCCCCCAATTCAGCGTGCATGCGCCACCATTGCAGGGGCCGAACCAATACCCAGCAACCCGATATAGACAACTATGACGTCTGGATGATGAGCAAGCCCTTTGTAATGGTCAATGCCGAGGAGCACACCGCCCAGGTGCCTGGGGAAATCAGGGCGAAAATTGAACAGGATTTTCGCTCCAGCCGGGGGCAGACCAACTGCCTCGTGGCCACGCCGACATTGGAGTTGGGTGTGAATATCGGTGCCCTTGACATGGTATTGATGCGGAACGTCCCGCCCCGTGCCGCCAATTATTGGCAGCGCGCCGGGCGAGCCGGGCGTGAAGACCGTATGGCGGCGGTGGTAACATATTGCCGAAGATCTCCCCATGACCGCTATTTCTTTGACAACCCCCTACGGCTTTTGACCGGTACCATAGAGGCTCCGGCATTTAACCTGCAAAACCCACTGATGGTGGCCAAGCACGTGCACTCCGCTATTCTCACAGAGTTGTTGCTGCATCCGGCGCAACTGGGCGAAAATGGGGAAGGGGTAAAGGACATCCTGCGGCAGGCGTTTCCAACATTTATTCGACATTACGTACTGGATGATGAGGATCGGTTTCGCCAAACGCCCGCGTCCACTGCGGAGTTCAAAGCCCTGATTGTGAAGACCACGGCTATGCTGGCGGATCGGCTGGCCCATTTGTTTGCTCAATACTGGCCGACGGAAGCCGCCGGAGTCGTGACACGCACCGCGCTTGAACGAATTATTCTCGAAACACCCGATGCACTGGGTCTGGTGATCCACCGATTGTATCGTCGGCTGCAATGGGCATTGGAGACACGCAAGGGCCTGCACGACCAGAAGGACCGGGGATTGATAGAAAAAGAGGACGAGCAGCTGCTGCGGCGGTGCGATGAGTTCATCCAGAAGATCACTCGAAGGGATCACAGCACCTACACGCTTAGCGTATTGGCCAACGAAGGATTTTTGCCGGGCTATGGCACCTACGACGGCGGAATCGTGGCGGCCGCACGTAAAGGCTTCGCACAATATTCCGGGCCAAGGACATTTGAGCTTTCGCGCAGTAACGTGGTCGCCCTGCGTGAGTTTGTGCCTGGCAATCGCCTGTACGCCAATCGCGGATCGTACTACGTAGCGCGATACCATTTAGGGGCTGACGAACATGGGCAGATGCATAGCCTGCTGGTGAATGCTGACAAAGGCTATGTGGCAGATACCGCCGGTAGTTCCGGATACGGGCAAAGCGGCGCAGCTCCCATGGAAGCACTGCCTCTGGCCGATCTTGATCTGGCTCATGAGAGCCGGATTACTGAAGATGAAGTGCTGCGTTTCGCCATGCCGGTAACGGTACTGGGACGCCTGCGCCAGCGTAGCCGGGGTGGGTCTGGATACAGGATTGGCGAACAGCAAATCAGCCACATCCACGGCCAGAACATGGAATTGGTCAACATTGGCGAGGCGAGCAGAGTCGCGCGCCGCGAACTGGGGCATTTGATTTGCTCGGTTTGCGGAGCCGCCTTGACACCCTACGCTCCGCCCGATTCGGTGGCGCGATTTAAGAAATACCATAGTGAAAAGTGCGGCAAAGCGCCGGGCAACTTTGCGCTCACCGCGCAGGCGGATGTGGATATGCTGCAGTTTCACGGTGTTGCCGACGCGGCGGCGGGCATCAACATTGGCGAGGCCCTGCGGACGGCTGCCACGCGACTTTTGGACATGGGACCGGAGGACCTGCAAATATTGCTGGTGCAGCAACCTGATGACACCCTTGATCTGCTGATTTACGACCCGATGCCCGGCGGGTCAGGTCTGCTTGAGCAGATGCTTGCCCGCTGGGATGAGCTTATTGCGGCAGCTCGGACGCTTCTATCGCATTGTCCGCAGGATTGTGAGGCGGCATGCTATTGCTGCCTGAAAACATTTCGCAACCAGTTCCACCATAGCCTGCTGAATCGTCGTCAGGGGCTGGAACTCATCGACGCACTGGCCGCGAGACCGGAGCGGAGCCACGAAATCGTGCCGCAGTTCGCGGAAGCGCAAACCGGCGGTGGATCGCCTTCCAATCCGCCCGAGGCGCAGCTGGAAGGCCTGCTTACCAAACACCATTTCCCTAAGGGCCATTGCCGCAAGCACATTAAGACATCCCTCGGCATCGACACCGCGCCGGATTGGCTTTATGAACCTGCCAAGGTAGCGGTCTACCTTGACGGTATGAGTAAACATCTGCACGGCGATCCGAAGACCGCCCAACGCGACAAAATAATACGCGACTCGCTCGAGATCGACGGCTACACCGTGATCGTCGTGCGATTCCACGACCTGCATGATCCGATTATCATGACCGAGCACCTGAAAAACATCGCAAAGGCGATTGGGAGGCCTGAACTGCTGTGACTTGAAAGGAGAAAAGTTAAAGCCCGGCCAACGGGGCAAGCGATTTCAACAGGCCGCGAATCTGCCCACTCAGGTGCGCTGCAGAGTTCTCCATCGGCGAAGAGTGATCCAAAAAAAACTGGATTGCGCCGTCCACCATATTTACGGTGGTGAGCCCGTTCGCAATACCAAACAGGGTGTTGCAGATGTGCGCGCGGTCCCAGTAGGCCTCGACCTCATTTACCGACAGCACCTCAGTGGAGAATGGCTGCTGCAGGTACAATTCTACCGCCGAAAGTCGGAACCTGTTAGAAGGGATTGGATTTGGCTTCGTAATGTTTGTTCCCAGACCATAGCTGGCGATATACTTTTGGAAAGTGGATGACAAGTGGGTGGCCACGCGACGATTATGCTCAATCTCGAGGAGCAGCCCATTCAGCCTTGGCAAAACATTCTGGATAGAGGTCATTCCGGCCGACTGGTCCAGCCTCAGCAATGCATTTCCGTCTACCAGTCTGGCGTTTGCACCGTAACGTGGCCGTAGGGAGTTAAAGTAATGGTCCCTCGCTTGGTCTGAAATACTCCCTCCATTCAACGCATAGAATGAGCTTATGCATTCCTCCGTCCCAGTTTGCGGATGCCGGAAAGGATTCGTAAACGCTTGTATACAATCGTCTACCACACCTTGTACCTCGTTGAGGCCAATGAGGGGTACAAACTTAACTTGGATGGCATCGTAGCGCACGTGGCCGAAGGCGTCGACGTATCCGAAAATAATATCCTTGCCAAACTCTCGTGCACCGTGATAGTTAACAACCACGGAAAATCCGAGGCGGTGAAGTAACGGGAAAACGAACTTTTCAGTGAAGTCGCTCTCGTTCACGGATTTGAATTGGGCTGGTATGGCCATTAGAGAAACGCGACCTCGCCTACTGGGACCTCGCTGAGCGACCCTTACGCCAACAACAAGCCAACGGGGCCCAGTTACTCGGGTGATACCTTGGGGGCGAAGACCGTAATTTCAGCCTTGGACAGCGCGTCAGTCGCTGTGCAGTGAGGCCAATCAAAGACGCCGGAACGCGTTTCGTGAGCATTATCTCAGCACCGCTTTTCGGACAGATAATCATCGGTCCAGCCACAGGATATTTCCCGAAACAAATCCATCAACAGTATAATCCAAAATGCTGTTCGTGGAAGCGTGTTGTAGCCAGATACAGTTGATTCTTCGGCTTTTCTGGAACGAGATTCAGATTTTTATACACAATTCGACGTGGCGGTGTGGCAAAATCAGCGATTCGGCGTCTTTGATT
>JAJZCT010000342.1 GCA_021828925.1 Planctomycetota bacterium | reverse complement strand
AGATTCCATGAATCTCCGTTCCATAATCAGTTTGTATCCGCCGATTAGTCGCTTTCATTATGCTTAATATAACCGTGACTTAATTGCACACACGTCAAACAACGCTATACGGTTTTATACGGTTATTGTACCGCGATACGGCGAAATCTCGCTAAAAAACGGTACAAGATGCGAAGCCTTGTGACAGCATCATTGTTCCTGTATATAATGGTTTCATAAGCCCTTAGGCGTGTTTTAAGGCGGGATAAAATTGCCGATCACACCCGTAAGGTCGGGGGTTCGAGCCCCTCAACGCCCAATAATGACTTCCAACCCCCAAAGATTTCGCTACGGGCCGCAGCCAAGGTTCCTGGCTGTTAGCCGATTGGCTTAAACCACGGGCTTACGCATCGACTTGCGGGCGTTTCGCGTCCGGCCAGTCAATATGGAAGAATTTTCCACGGGCTTGATCAACACGCTCATAGGTATGGGCGCCAAAATAGTCTCTTTGCGCTTGAATCAGGCTCGCCGGAAGCACTGCTGTCCGATAGGAATCATAGTAAGCCAGCGCGGACATAAACGCCGGAGCGGCAATGCCGTTTTGTGCGGCCAGTGCTACCACTTGGCGCCATTGTTCCTGACCGTTCTGAATCTGTTTGCGGAAATAGGGATCCATTAATAAATTAACCAACTCTGGATCACGGGTATAAGCGTCCGTGATTTTCTGAAGGAACCCCGCGCGGATAATACAACCGCCCCGCCAGATACTGGCAATCGTGCCGAAATCAAATTTCCAGTGATATTCCTGCTGCGCCTGGAACATCAACTGAAAGCCCTGGGCATAGGCGCAAATCTTGGAGCAATACAGCGCCTGTCGAATGGCCTCGATCATTTTTTTACCGTGCTTCTTATTGCCCACCTTGGGGCCGCGAAGTTTTTTCGACGCCGCCACACGCTCTTCCTTTAAGGCGCTCATGCAGCGGGCAAAAACCGCCTCGGCAATCGAATTGGCCGGCACGCCCATATCCAACGCGCTGGTGGAAGTCCATTTGCCAGTGCCCTTTTGGCCGGCCGCATCCAGAATGCTGTCCACCAGATATTTCCTGGGTTTGGCCGGATCACGCTGCTGCAGAACATCGGCCGTAATTTCAATGAGATAAGAGTCCAACTCGGTAAGATTCCATTGGCTGAATATTTCCGCTAATTCCGGGGGCGTAAGTCCCAGTAAATGCCGCAGTAGAAAATAGGCCTCGCTGATTAATTGCATATCGACATATTCAATGCCGTTATGCACCATTTTAACGTAATGGCCCGCTCCGTCCGGCCCGAGGTAGGCTGTACACGGCACCCCCCCGCTCACCGGCTTGCCCGGTTCGGCACCGGGAATTGGCTTGCCGGTCTTGGGATCAACCTTGGCCGCAATGGCTTCCCATATTGGCTTGAGATGTTTCCATGATTCCGGATCGCCGCCGGGCATCAGCGACGGGCCGAATCGGGCACCAAGTTCGCCGCCGGATACCCCGGAGCCGAAAAATTTGAGCTTGTCGGCATATTGCTTTTCCCGCCGGATCGTATCGGTCCATAAGCTGTTGCCGGCATCAATGACAATATCATTTTTATCCACACCCGCTTCAATGAGCTGCTGGGTGACGCCATCAACGGCAGCACCCGCCTTCACCAGAATGATAATGACCCGCGGCTTTTTTATTGCCAGCACAAAATCCTTCAGCGTGTCACACCCCACCAGCTTTCCCGGCGTGCCGGGATTTTCCTTGATGAATGCCTGCGTGACCGCGGTGGTACGATTGAAAACCGCAATATCAAAACCATGATCGGCGATATTCAGGGCCAGATTTTTCCCCATGACCGCCAGACCAATCAAACCAACTTGAGCAACCCCGGATTCAGACATGAATCAATTCCTTTCAGTGAATTCAACCAATACGTATGTTAAAGCGCTGGGCGGAAACTTTCCAGCGAAGGAAGACTTTTCAACCCATCCGATGTGCGCACAATTACGCCCCGCCGGTATTGCTGCCGTAACGATTCCACTGCAACGTCAAAAATCAGCGTGCTGCGGCTGTCAACCGCAGAGTTTCACCGGCACGCGTGATCAGACTCAGCGTTTTACCCCTGATAGTTCTTCGCATGTGCCGCAACTGCGACACCGCTACCCGTCGGCCCGGCCACGGATTCACAAGATGGCATGGACCGCCACGCCCACTGGTAATTTGCACATACATAATCCGGCCTTGATGCAGCCGACTGGAAATTAAAAAATCTCCACACGCCAGGAGATTCCCGAAGGATGCATTCTGATTTTTTGGCCAGTTTGGAAACACCAGAATATTCTTTTGATAACTCTGAAGAAACATACCACAGATCGTCGTCGGTACGGTTGCAAAATTTTCCGTTCCACCACCCCCCATCTGAAACAGAAAATTAGGATACGAACAATGACTGATCAACATATCAAGATGATACAAAATTCTGTCAGGATTATAGCCCACTGCCGCACATGCCGGATAAAAACTTGACGTGTTGTTAAAGTCATACCAAGTCTTCTGGAAGCTCACCGTATTTAGCGCAGCGGCCAGTTCGCTCTTTGGACTTTCCAAGCCGATCGCCCAGCCGGGAAAAATAACCTGATGCGAATTCATCCCCGCCGATGATCCGCTGGCACGCACGGGCGGATGCGCCGAAAGCAGTTGGCCGAGATTAATCCATTGCGAACCAGTCAGGGCATCACGAATCACGAATTTCCCTTGCACAGCCGCATTGCCAACCGCATGGACAATGCTGGAAATGGAAGATGCCGGCACAATCGGCAACGGGCTTAAATGCGCGAGGATATGCCGCCACCGCCCCGCATCCGGATCATGTAATTGCAGGCTATGATTTATATCCAGCAGCCCGGAATAGAGCATCCGCAAGAAAGCGATACTGGTTGCCGGGTTTACGTCATGGGGCGAATGCAATTCATCGGCGGCGTCGTTAAAGTCCATGTATACGCCCTTCTTCAGCACCAGGTAATGATCCCAGAACCGAGCCACGCCGCGCAGAAATGGATATACCTTCCGTGCGTACGCTTTACTGCGTGTGTAACGCCAGCGCTGCAGGCAATCCACACCACCGAACAACGCATCAGATTTCTGCCGAAGTGTTTTTGCACCGTCTGCGCTCCAGCCCGGCAGCGGGCTTAAGTGGCAGTAGTAAAACAAGCCGTGATAATGCCGATGCTTTGCCAAGCCGTGCCCCCGTTGCATCCAATCCAGCAGCGCCTGGTCGTAATTATCCGCCAGCGCCACATGGTTGGTCGGGTACGCCGCCCAATAAGGGGCTTCGTAATTGTAATCCAGCGTGTAATCGCCATTCCAGCCCATGTGCGGCGAGGTAATGAAATTACCCCACAAACCGGGCGCAATTTGCCCCGGCGCACTGCTGCACGCGAAAACATACAGTGAACCGTACCAGAAATTCTCAATGGGCTTATTGGCTATGTGAATATAGGAATGTCCCCAGAAATTCTTCCACCATGCCAGATGCTTATTCCACAATTGCTCCACGCCGGACACATTTAACGCATTGAGCAGTTTTAATGATGCGCCGCGATAATTCGCAACATCGCGATTATCCAGGACCG
>JAJZCT010000341.1 GCA_021828925.1 Planctomycetota bacterium | reverse complement strand
TCGATGATCTGGTCAATCTTGTTCCGCCCGGCAAGGAATGGGACATACTGGAAAAGGGACTCGGCATGTTCACTGCGGACTTCATGGCGGAGCGGAGGCAGCCGCGTAAGGCGCAAAGGCGGAAGCGGCTGTGATACGTTATCTGTAAGAGAATTCGCCAGAATCCCAGACCTGCCTCTGGAGAACTGGACCAAACCTTGATCGCACGTTGGCTGGAGTACCGCACTGGCGGCTGCACTGGTGGCCTATGAAATCCACTGCGGATCATATATTCTTTCGGCATGGTTCCTTAGCGGCGTGATTGCTGGGAATCGAGATTTTCAAGCGCTTTGAGTGGATCCGTGTCATCGCCTTCATCATCTAAACTTACTTCATCTTCGATAGGATGAGCGATAGGAATATCTCCGTCCGGTGCGACATCCACCGTTTCGCCGGTTTCGGTTATGGAATGGTCCTGAACAGGCTCCATGCCCATATCACCCAGGATGCTGCGTATAGGTTTAATCTGGTGCGGCTCGCCGTCAATAACGACAGTGAAAGTCACAGGCCCCACGCGAATATGATCACCGGCCACCAACGTTTGAGAACCTGTGATGCGCTGGTTGTTATGGTACGTGCCATTGGAGCTATCAATGTCTTTGAGAATCGGCGCATTGTCCTGAATCACAACTTCACAATGGTTACGGGAGACCGTGGGCAGCGGAATCTGCAAGTCAGACTCATCGGATCTTCCAATGGATGTCCGCTCTTTGAGCAGAGAAAATTCGCGCCTCTGTCCGTCCTCTTTGAAAATGACAAGAACTAAATCCATCAGCGGCCTCCGTTTGTGCATATCCCTTCATTCGGGATTTATGCTAAACTACGAGAATTTATCGGCCACAACGCCATGCAGCATGACAAAATTATAGCCGAAGCGGGAAGTAAAAACGATAGTCCGCGTCCCAAAATTTTTGAATTCCCGTTGCCACAGGCTGGGCAGCGAAGGGAGAATGGCTTTTTCGGCCTACCGGCAAAGGGCGAATTTGATGCAAATTCGGTCATTGATGCGCTTTATGTGCATATACCGTTTTGCACCAGTAAGTGTCATTATTGCGATTTTTTCTCCTTGGCCGGCCACTTAGACCAAGTGGACGCCTTTCTTGACGCCTTGGGTCGAGAATTGGAGTTGCAGGTTAACCACTTTGGCCGCCCGGCACCGAAAACAATTTTTATCGGCGGCGGCACGCCCACGCTGCTACCGCCGGAGGCGCTGACACGGCTGATGGCACAAATTAACAGCGCCGTAAAATTTGAGCGCGTGATTGAATATACCGTGGAAGCAAACCCAAACACCTTTGACGTCCGGCGCGCTAAAATTTTGCGCGGCGGGGGCGTGAATCGTATCAGCTTTGGTGCCCAGAGTTTTTCCGCAACGGAATTGGCCGTTTTGCAACGGGACCATAATCCGGAAAGCGTTCCCGTTGCCATGGAAATCGCGCGACGCGTGGGAATAGATAATCTGAATCTGGATTTAATTTTCGGTATTCCCGGGCAGAGTCTTGCGGATTGGGATAAAAATCTGGCCCGCGCCATTGAGCTGGATTCCACGCATCTTTCCTGCTATGGCCTGATGTATGAACCCAATACCCCCATGACCGCGCGGATGAAGCACGGGGAATTTACGCCCGCTTCCGATGATCTGGAAATAGCGATGCTGCAACACACCCGAGATCGCCTGGCGGCGGAGGGATTTGCGCGTTATGAAATTTCCAATTATGCACAAGCGGGCAAAGCTTGTGAACATAATATCAATTACTGGAAAGCGCGAAATCATCTGGCCGTTGGCCCCTCGGCGGCGGGTTATCATTCCGGGTTTCGGTGGAAAAATGTTCCAAGCTTAACGCGGTATATCGACACGCTAAATTCCGGCACCCCCGTCATACCGATAACAGAAATTGAACGCCTCACGGGTTTTGCGCGGTGGGGAGAACTGGCAATTCTGGAATTGCGGCTCACTGAAGGAATTGGGCTTCAGGAATTTCAGCAGCGTACTCGCGTGGATGCTCTGGCCATTTTGAATACACTTTTGCCACGGTATAGCACGCTGGGCTTTTGGGACGTCCGCAACGGCAACCTGACACTAACTGAAGCGGGCATCGCCGTTTCGGATACTATTTTCGCCGATGTGCTGGAAGCGTTCGCGCAGGCGGGCAGAGGACAATAATAGCGCGCCAGCCCGGTTGATTTCTTAGCCGGGCGTTATTACAATGTAATGTAGTATTTCGTATGGTATGACAGGAGTTGCAGCATGACATTGGTAAAGACTATTCGGAAAGTTGGCAATGGCAGCGCGTTACCGCTGGATAAAACTTTGCTGGACCTCGCGGGATGGCATGTTGGCGATCAGGTGCAGATCACCGTGGATGGTCCAAGAGTCATTCTTACGGCGACGAACGCCGGCATTGGCAAGGAGCGGCTGGAAAAATCCCTGAAGGAAATTCGCGCAAAATATGCCAAAGCGTTACGGGAACTGGCCAAATGAGCAAGGCGGAAATTACATTTCTAAGTGTCGAGGATGTTATTACCGTACACGATGATACCATCGCACACGAAGGGGGACTGGCGGGCCTGCGCGATCGTGGACTGCTGGAATCGGCGGTCATGATGCCGCAGGCTGCGTTCGGCGGGCAATACCTGCACGATGGCATACCGGCGATGGCGGCGGCCTATTTGTTTCATATATGCCAGGCCCACGCGTTTCACGATGGAAACAAGCGTACGAGCGTTGTTTCCGCAATTGCGTTCCTGAAAGCCAATGGACATGACCTCACGGCGAGCAACGCCGAACTTACTGCCCTTGGCCTGGGCGTGGCGGACGACCGCTTAGACAAAGCCGATGCCACTGTCTGGATGCATCAATTTGCCAAGCGTAAAAAAACATAAGCACGTAACCTGCCGTCGTCTTACCGCACAACTTTTCCCGGCTCCAACGCTTCGATTACAAAACCGCTACAATGTCAATGGCCGTGGCGAGATCAGCGGATCAGTTGCGGCTTGAAAATAGCTAAGCGTTTGGAGCCAATGAATGCGCACCGGATCAATACGACTCTTTAAGATTTTCGGTATCACCGTTTATCTGCATATTTCCTGGTTTCTTATTTTACTTTTTGAAATGAGTTCCCGCGGGCATTATTACTCCAGTGAAGTCTGGCAGTTTCTGGAAATCGTGGCGCTATTTGGCATTGTGCTGATACATGAATTCGGCCATGCCTTGGCGTGCCGATCGGTGGGGGGAAGCGCGGACACGATTATTCTTTGGCCTTTTGGTGGTTTTGCCTATGTTTCTCCACCTTGGCGACCGGGAGCCATGCTTTGGAGCATTGTAGCCGGGCCGCTGGTAAATGTGATTTTGATTCCCATTACTGTGGGCATATTCTGGCTGACCGTGGCCCCGCACCTGGCACTGACGCCGCATAATTTTCTGGAGTTGCTGTTCAATACACCCGCCACGGCCGGCAACCTGGGCAGGTTTTTGTCGCGGGTGGTGCTGATCAATATTGTTCTGCTGATTTTTAATATGCTTCCGGTGTATCCGTTGGACGGCGGAAAAATTCTGTGGTCACTGCTTTGGTTTGTTACCGGCCTGATACGCTCATGCCCCCTGG
>JAJZCT010000010.1 GCA_021828925.1 Planctomycetota bacterium | reverse complement strand
ATTGTAAACGGCGGCGGCAGGTAGCCATGCGCCAGGTACCCCGCCATGGACCGCATGGAGGTAACAGCCTTGGCACCAAGCGCCAGCAGCGCGGGAAGCGTACTGGCAAAATAGAGGACGTTTTCCGCGGATTGGTAAAACAGCGGCTTTTGGCCCATGCGGTCACGGGCCAAAAACAACGTGCGGCTGCGGGTGTCCCACACGGCAAAGACGAACATGCCGGTCAACTTTTCCGGCAACGCTGAATTCCATTGTTCCCAGCCATGCACCAGAACTTCCGTATCGCTATGGTCGCTGGAAAACGAGTGTCCCAATTGTTTTAACTCGGATCGCAAGTCGCGGTGGTTGTAGATTTCGCCGTTAAAGACCACCTGCACGCTCTGATCCTCATTGGCCATGGGTTGAGCACCCCCGGCGAGGTCCACAATGCTTAATCGGCGGTGCAATAGAACGCAGGCAGGGTTATGGGGATCGCGCCAGCGGCCGGAACCATCCGGGCCGCGATGGGCGAGAAGTTGGTCAACTGTGTTCAGAGTGTCGTCAGAAATCGCAGGCTTATTGGCGGGAGGATTCCATTGGATAATTCCGGCAAAACCACACATGGCCAGAACTCACTGTGTCAGAGGTTCAAGAATACCATTGCGGCAGTTAAGGGTAATCGAACGCTGGGCAGTCAGACATTCCAGCAACGCTTTGCCCAGACATTCATACCGCCAGCCGCTGGAAAGTTTGTGATCCGCCGGCGATTTACCGCTGCGCAGCAGATGGCTTAGTTCCAGCACGTCGCTCTGTGAAGCGACCAGGGCCGTGCTGACATGGTTGGCAATACAAATGGTTTGGGCCAGCGCCCACGCAGTTTCGCCAAACACGCGGGCATCGGGCGATTCGTCAATTTCATCGGCGGCAGCCGGAAAGGCGGATTCGGGTTGATTTTTCACGCGCGAAATCAGTGAGATAATAAAATCAGCATAAGACGCCAGTTCCCGCGGCGGAAATTCTTTGATGTTATTAAGGCTGGACGCTCTGGCGGGCAATTGTTTGGCGAGGTCCCGTAGAACATTATCCGGCAGCATGGTGCGAGCGGGTAAATCATGTTCATAGGCCAATTGTTCACGCCAGGCACACAACTCGCGCAGAACCGCCAGTTGCAGGGAATTCAAACTGCGCGGTGCCTTGAGTTTCAGATATGCCAGTTGCGGATCATTGGGCCGCACAGCCGCATCGCAACGTTCATCACACGCGGCTGTGGCCCAGGCGTGGCGATTCAAAGAGGTCAGGCGGTCTGAAATAGCGGCATAAATGGCGGATAGATATTTGACATCATCAATGGCGTATTCGTGCTGGGCCGGGGACAGGGGACGGCGGTCCCAGGCGCTGTAGGTGTGAGCTTTGGCCAGAGTTACGCCGCAGAAATATTCAACCAGCCGAGCATAAGAAAGCGGATAGCCCAGGCCGATCAATCCTCCCAAGACCTGCGTATCCATGACGTTGGCAGGCCGAGCGCCGGCGCGCTGCGCAAGGATGGCCAAATCCTGCTCACCAGCGTGGCAAATTTTTACAACGGTTGGATCGGACATAAGAGCAAGTAAAGGGGAAAGATCATCGATGGCCATCGGATCAACCAGGTGCACCTGTTCCCCGATGGAAATTTGGATCAGGCAGAGGATAGGCGTATAAGAGGTTTCGCCGATAAACTCGGTATCAATGCCGAAAGCTGCCGCGGCTTTTAGTTGTTGGCATAACGCCTGAAGTTCCACCCCGCTGGAAAGCAGGATACGGTGAGACGGTTCATTTCGGGCTGATTTCACATCGTGCATACGGCGTATTCTGCAGGCAGAAGCGATTTCGGGCAACTGCAGCCACAAAATAATCTCAAATTTGAGATTTGAGATTTCAGATCACCTTTCCCCACCGGGCCAAGGGGACGTAATTAGCTCGATGCGGCAGCGTCGAGTTTGAATCGGGATACAGTTTACTGACACGGCATTTCTTCATCGGTGTGACTAGCGTAGGCCGATGAGGCGGATCTGGTATTGCGGTTGCCAAGGCAACTCGCGTTACCGCCATCGTGGTATTATTATTTGAATTGCACGATTCGGAGAAGTTAGGAGTTAGAAGAGTTTGGAAGCGCTTCGCTTTTTGGAGGGTGCGAAACGCCGAATATGAAATTTTGGGAGCCTGTCCGGGTAATGGTGAAGGTCTAAAGATTGGGATGATTTATGGCGTACAGAGTTGCCAGAGAAATCTGCGTTTTAGCCACATTGCTTGCTGCCCCCCTGCCGGCGCTGTTGGGCAGCACTGCCTCGGCCGCGTCACCAAAAAACAATAGCCCGCAAACCCGAACCGCGAACATACAGCAACTCCAGAAGGAAATAGACTCACTGCAACAAGAGGTAGCCACACTTAAAACGCAGCAGAAAAAGCAATGGGACAGCCGATTCACCACGCAACAGGTACACGCGATTGTGGAATCGGTACTCAACAACGCGCAGCAGAAGGCTAAAGTACTGCAACGGCAGGCCACCGCCGGCTACGATCATGGCTTTTTCATCGCCGCGCCTGACAATCTGTTTCGTCTGAGGATTCGCGGTTACATTCAGGCGGGGTATACGTTTGCCAGCAGTACGGCAGGTAATGCCCAGAACATAAATGTCAACGGCAATCCGATTGGACCGCCCGCGGTGGGTGACACGAATAAATTGACGTTGCGTCGGGCGCGGCTGATTTTTTCGGGGTATATTGTTCAGCCGCAGCTTATCTATGAAATTTCCGGAGATTTCGCAGGATCAACGAATACCAATGGCTATTTCCAGCTTAAAACAACCTATGGCGGTTACCGCTTTGATAAAGCGTTGGTACTGCGGGCCGGCGTATTGCGGGTGCCTTTTACGTTTTTAAGTGACTATCCGGTCACCGGAGATGACTTTGGTGCCTACCCCCTGCTGTCCGTGCCATTTAATGCGGAGCGTTCCATGGGACTGGATTTATCGGGACGGCTTGTCAGTGGGCATTTCAGTTACGACATGCAGATCAACAACGGCTCGAAAGCCAGCAGCACCTCCACGGCGGTGGACAACCGTTTCGGCTACTACGTACGTGCGCAGTGGTCGGGTAGGCGCGTGCTGGATTTCCGCAGGGAAGCGGACTTTCGGGAGCGGCGCCATCTAGCCTGGATGCTGGGCGTGGGGCTGGGGTATGAGGAACAAAATTCCACGTCCACCGCCTTTCCCGCCCCACAGACGACATTAACCCTGTCCGGTCTGGCCACACCGGATGGCGCGGGATACTACCCCAAAATTCCGGCCAACGGCGCAGTTTACCGTGCAACCACGGATATCCACATCAAATATGAAGGCCTTGATGCCAGCACGACTGCGTTTTTCCAGCAATATAATGACCGGCCTCCCGCGGGGGCATCGACCGATAGCTTTGCGACCGCGTTTGGACGTAGCAGTCTTTTTGAGTTCGCTTATTACGGAGAGATGGGATATTTCCTGGTGCCACGTCGTTGGCAGATCATCGGACGCGCCGGCGAATTGCTGACGGAATCAGGGAACCGACAAATGATGGAATATGGCCTGGGACTGAATTATTATTTATATGGCAGCAACGCCCGCATCCAAACCGCGATTATCTACATCCCTGATGCCGCGGCGCTTTCCAGCAGCAGTACGAACATTGTCAGCAACGCGCAGAACCTGGTGTCCTTTGTGCAATTCCAGCTTAAGTTTTAATCTCCGGCCAGGGGACGTTGATAAAGCGCGGGCCGGGGGCTTTGCGGGACATGATGGCCAGGGCAGCGATGGCGGCCAGATAGGGCAGCATCTGAAAAAATTGGAAGGGTACATGCGTCAGAGCGTGGAGGGCGGTATTTTGGGAGGTGTACCGCGCGGTCTGCAGGGTCTGTTGGAGGCTGTTAATTAAACCAAAAAACAGGCATCCGCCGATGAGGCCGGGCAATTTCCAGCGACCAAAAATAACCAGCGCTAAAACCACGAACCCTTCGCCGCCGGTCATATCCGAAGCGAAAGCGTGCGTTTGCATAATGCTTAAATATGCCCCGGCCGCCCCGGAGCACGCCCCCGCAAACAGCAGACATAACGTCCGCCCCAGCCGCACCCGCACACCGGCAGCGTGGCAGGCTTCCGGGGCGTCGCCTAACGCGCGGATAATTAATCCCAGTCGGGTGCGATGCAGCATCCACCATACCACAAAACATAGACATATTGTGATATAACACAAGCCATACTGGTCAAAAAGCACCGGCCCCACATAGGCAATATCATGCAGTACCGGTATGGGCACGGGGGAAAAGCCGCTGCCGTGCGGCAAGGCGGTGGAAAAGCCGAGATTTTCCCGCCAGTTCTGGTACATCATCCAGATCATGCCGCTTAAACCTACGCCCAGAAGGTCCATGGCCGTTCCGGCGACAATTTGATCCGCTCTGCCCCATACGCTGGCACCAGCGAATATCATTGCCATGACCATTCCAGCGGCCATGGCCGCCAACAATCCCACCGTGCCATGACCGCTGACACCCGTGACGGTATACGCGGCGATGCAACCCATGAGCATGGTGCCTTCAATACCGATGTTGATAACACCGGATAATTCTCCCACGAGTTCACCAACGCCCGCGAGAATCATGGGCGTGGCGGCAGTGACCGCTTGGCGGGATAAGAATGTGAACATGTTATGCGAGGCGGTCATAGCGTGGACTCCTGCATTGGAGGCGTTGGAGGCGGAGGGATGTCCCGGCCGTTACGGCGCGCGCGGCGCAGGGATAAGCCGGCCAGCACCAGCATGACCAGGATTACCACAGCTTTGATAACATTGGCCATGTCATGCGGCAGCGCCAGAGAGCTTTCTTCGACGCGGAACGCGCCAGTATCCAGGAAACCAAAAAATAGAGCGGAGAGAATAATTCCCAGCGGGTTCAGGCGTCCTAAAAGCGCCACAGCAATGCCGGCATAGCCATAATTGCCCATGTGGGCAGTCATAAAATGCACCTGCCCCAAAAGTTGAATGGCTCCGCCGAGGCCGGCACAGGCTCCGCTAATAAACATGATTTGAAATTGCCGGATTGTTACGGGCATTTTCATAGCTTTGGCGGTGCCGGGGTTTAACCCCACCACCCGTGTTTCAAAACCGAAGATGGTGTATTGCTGGAGCACCCATAGCAGCATGGCAAGCACCAGGGCCAGAATAATTCCGATGTGAAAATCGGTATAGGGGACAAACAGCGGCAGCCAATATTTACCGGCAATCTCCGGGCTTTGGGCCGCTGCGGTTCCCACAGCCTGCAACGGCCCTTGCAAGGCGGCTTCGGCCAGATACAGGGCCACAAAATTCAGCAGAATCGTCGATAGCACCACGGGAACGGACCTATAGCGTTCCAGGTATTGGGCAACAAGTCCCCACAGCCCCCCCGCCACTGCCCCACCGATCAAGGCGGTGGGAACCACCAGTTCCGGCTGATGAAAAATCATCATACGAGTGCTCAAGGCAACGGCCACCAAGGCCCCTAGAAGGAATTGTCCCTGTGCTCCAATATTTAATACGCCGGCGCGAAAGGCGACTCCTGCCGCCAGACCGGTCAGCAGCAAGGGGCAGGCATCGGCACAGGAGCTGCTTAGGGCGTACCAGCTTCCCGCAGCTCCACGGAGCCATAAATCCGCGAGGCGTATCGGCGGATAACCCAGAAGCGCCGCCGCCCCGATCGCCAGAGCCAGCACCGCAGCACACACCAGTGCCGCCAGCGCTACTGCGGTTACAGCGTTCCACATGTTGACGAGAAATCGCTTGATCATCACGCGCCTCCGAGCATCAAGCGGCCGATCTGCGCCGGGGAAGTATCCGGCCAGGCGGTCATCGTTACTATTCCACGGTGGATGACCGCCACACTATCGCTGATTGAAAGCAATTCATCGAGATCGCCATGAATCAGGATAATGGCCGCACCCCGTGCCCGAGCCTCCAGCAATTGCCGCAGCACAAACGCGGTTGCGCCGACATCCAGTCCGCGCGTCGGATTGACCGCCAAAATCAATTCCGGCTCCTGCGATAATTCTCTGGCCAGAACAATTTTCTGTTGATTGCCCCCGGAAAGCGTGGCGACGACATCCTCCACCCGGCGGCAGCGAATGTCATATTGCCGCACCAGATCAGCGGAATGCTTCCGCCAAGTTCCGAAGCGACCGAATCCCCACCGGGCAAATGGGCGTTGACGGTAATTGCGCAACAATAAATTGGAAACAATGGGTAGCGGCAGCACAAGCGCTTCTTTATGCCGATCTTCCGGGATATAGCCCAAGCGGATGGGGGTGGTGCCATTGCCGCTACTGCGCTGCACGATTCGCCCGGCGATGGGATTTACCGCGCCGGAAATCAGAGCGGCCAACTCGCTTTGGCCATTGCCATCCACACCGGCGATGCCCAGAATTTCATGCCGATGCACGGCCAGATTGATCTGCTTTAATATCGGCGGGCGGCGTTTTCCAATGCGGCAATCCACCGCAATAAGTTCCAGCAGAGGCGGAGTTTCGGTGTGGCGGGTCGGTTGCGCAAGTCGCGGCACATCCACTTTGGCTCCGACCATTTTTTCCGCAATCTGATCCACGGACAAATCCGCGGTCGTACCGGAATAAACCAGCTTCCCGCGCCGCAGAATGGAAATCGTACGGCATATACGCACTGCTTCCGCGAGCTTATGGCTGATGAATAATACGGTCATTCCGGCCTGCGCCAGCCCCGCGACGGCGAGGGCCAGTTCGTCCACTTCGGCCGGGGTTAAAGCTGCGGTGGGTTCATCGAGGATAAGAATTTTACCGCCGCCGCAAAGTGCTTTAATAATCTCCACTCGCCGTTGACGCCCCACCGCCAGGCTGCCAACGACCGCATCAAGATCCAGCGGCCAGTTTAATTTCTGGCACCAGTAAGCAACATCCTTCAGCAATTTACGGGGTTTACGCGGAAAGAGGGATTTCCCGACCGCCAGGACAATGTTGTCCAGAACGCTTTGATTCTCTACAAGCTTAAAATGCTGATGCACCATACCGATGCCGTGCACGCGTCCGACACGCACCGACCCCAGGGAAATGGGGACACCCATGACTTCCATGCGGCCCGAATCCGGGCGCATCAAGCCGGCAATGATATTCATGAGCGTTGTTTTACCGGCCCCGTTTTCACCGAGAATGCCATGAACGCTGCCGGCCTGCACCTCCAGCGTGACATCCTCCAACGCCGAGACACCGCTGAAAGATTTGGAAATCCCGACAAGTTTTAAGGCCAAAGGGGTTGCGGCCATCAAAGCACCGCTTTCGCAGGGCACCGCCGCTTTAACCTATTATTATGATCCGTCATAGAAGATACATTCCGTTTAGCAACTTTTATCAGTGGTCGCGTCGCGTGTGACGGCCGGTCGGAGGCATTCAGGCCTTGGGGCCTGCACTGCGATTACCCCGCAACATGCACTTTTCCGGTTAGTAATTCCCGCCTGGCTCGGGCCAGGGCTTGCCGCATGGCGGGCGTAATAACCGACCCGATAAGCTTGGGATTTAATACCACAATGCACACACCATTTTGCAGATTTTCCGGTGCAACGCCCGGCTTAAAAGTCCCGCGTTGCACCTGCTGGGCGACGCGGAGAAATGCGCGGTCCAGGCGGATCACCGCGCTGGCCGGAGTATAACGGGAACATGTGGGATTATTATTCTGATTGCTGTTGGACCCGAAAAACGTAGACGGGGCCATGGCCGGATTTGTTGGCTTGGGCAACGGCCTCAAATACGCCCCGGCTGGCCGCATCAACATTCTGGTAAATAACATCAATGCCCTGCTGGATAAACGCCTGAGCCTGGCTTTTCGATAATGCCGGCTGATCCCAACTGGTGTATGCAGCGGCGATTTTGATGGTGTGATTTACACTTTTGGCCCCGGCCACGAACCCACGATAACACGCCACGACCGATGGAATGGCCTCACCTCCGATGAAACCGATTTTTCCGGTTTTACTTAACATGGCCGCCAGAATTCCTAATTCGTAGGAAGGCTGAGCAAGATCAAAATTCAGCGTCAGCACACCGGGCTTGGTGGTGTCGGCACCACTGACGGCAAATTTTGTTTTACCCCCCATCGCCGCCACTTGCGTGGCCGGGATGAGAAATTCATAGCCGTGACCAATAATGAGATTGTATCCCCGCATGGCGTAAGAACGCATCACATCCACCGCCCGGACGGAGGAAATATGTTCCAGAATCGATACATGGGCATGGAGTTTTTTCTTCACGATCAGAATCGCATCCTTTCCTTCCTGGTTCCAACCGCCATCAGTCACGCTTCCGGAACAAATTAAGGCGATGCGCAGAGGCCCTTTTATCGCAGCAGCTTTAATGCCAGCAGCGCCGGAGAATATCAACAGACAAAACGCCAGTGTGGCGACGATTCGATCTACGCGACGTTGAGGCAGATTTTTCATCACGCGTTCTCCGTGGACATGCCGCCGCAGACAATAAGACCAAACGCCAGCCGGTAACCGCAGCAGCTAGTTCCAGGGGGCATTATGAACTCTGTAAACGCAAAAAGCCATGACAACGCCAACGGTCCACCACAACACCCGGAAAAGCGGCTGACGCATGAGGCAGCATGGAAAACGGGGAAGCAGGAAAAATCCTATTTCTTGACTGGAAACCTGCCTGCGCTATGATAGGCATATAGCTGCGGGGCAAAATGTAGAAAGCCGGAACGGGTGCGATATGACACAACGCAGTGAGACACTGGCTTACGTTCACAATGCCCTGTGTACGGAGATTCCGGGGTATGCGGCTTTAGTTGAACTGGCCTTGGATTTGCGGTGGAGTTGGAACCGGGCGGCCGACGGCGTTTGGCGGCAACTTGAACCGGAATTGTGGGCGGAAACGCGCAACCCATGGCTGGTTCTCCAGACGGTTTCGCCGGCCAAACTTCAGAACCTGCTGGAGAGCAAAGACTTTTACACCGAGGTCGAGGCCTTACTGCGAAACCAAAAGCTACTGGCGGACGCCCCAACATGGTTCAGGCGGGAGCATCACGAATCTCCCTTGACATGTGTGGCCTACTTCAGCATGGAATTTATGTTAAGTGAGGCGCTGCCGATCTATTCCGGCGGCTTGGGGAATGTGGCCGGCGATCAACTTAAATCCGCCAGTGATCTGGGAGTGCCGGTCGTGGCGGTGGGCTTGTTGTATCAGCAGGGATATTTCCGGCAGCATATCGACCGCGATGGCAACCAGCAGTCGTTGTATCCGTACAATGATCCGGGGCAATTGCCCATTACGCCGTTGCGCGATGCGAATGGAGAATGGTTGCGACTGGAAATCGCGCTTCCCGGATATTCGATGTGGGTGCGGGCGTGGCAGGTGCAGGTGGGACAGGGAAAACTCTATCTCCTGGACAGCAATGATCCCGCCAATTATCCCGTTCATCGCGGTATTACCAGTGAACTTTATGGGGGCGGTCCGGAATTACGACTTCAACAGGAAATACTTCTGGGTATCGGCGGCTGGAGATTGCTGGAAGCACTGGGATTAAAGCCGGAGGTATGCCATCTCAACGAAGGTCATGCCGCATTTGCCATTTTAGAGCGAGCGCGGAGTTATAAGGACAAGACCGGATTATCTTTTGAGGCGGCGTTAGCCGTTACGCGGGCGGGCAATATATTTACCACCCACACCGCGGTGGCGGCGGGGTTTGACTGTTTTTCACCGACACTGGTGAACCAATATCTGGGAGGTTATGCCACGGAAAAGCTGGGAATATCCGTGGGTGATCTATTGGCATTGGGACGGCGCGGTGCGGCGGATAGGAACGAACCATTTAACATGGCGTATTTGGCCATGCGGGGCAGCGGCGCGGCCAATGGCGTAAGCCGGTTGCATGGGCAGGTGAGTCGATCGCTGTTTTCATCGCTGTTTCCGCGCTGGCCCATTGAGGAAGTGCCGATAGCGCATATCACCAATGGCGTTCATGTGCCCACGTGGGAATCCGCGGCAGCCGAAGAACTATGGACGAAAGAGTGCGGGATTGACTGCTGGCAGGATAAACCGGATGTTTTGACGCAAAAGATTCAGAAGTTACCGGATGGCCGACTTTGGGAATTGCGTGCCAACGGACGCGCGGCGCTGGTGGAAGAGGTGCGTGCCCGTGCGACGCGGCAACTGGCGGCCTCGGGCAGTTCTGATCAGGATGTGCAGGCAGCAAAACATTTGTTGGATCCTAATGTGCTGACACTGGGTTTTGCTCGACGGTTTGCCACATATAAACGTCCCAATCTGCTGCTGCATGATCCGGAAAGACTGGTTCGGATTTTAACCCATGCGCAGCATCCGGTTCAGTTAGTTATTGCCGGCAAAGCGCATCCCGCGGATTGGGCCGGGCAGCAATTAGTTCGACAGTGGATTGGCTTTATTCGCCGCCCCGATGTTCGGCCGCACGCCGCGTTCTTATATGACTATGATATGAGCCTTGCGCAGCGGCTCGTGCGGGGTGTGGATGTATGGATTAATACGCCGCGACGGCCATGGGAAGCCTCGGGGACCAGTGGCATGAAGGTACTGGCCAACGGCGGATTGAATCTTTCAGAACTTGATGGCTGGTGGGCGGAAGCGTTCAATCCTGAAGTGGGCTGGGCGCTGGGTGATGGCAAGGAGCACGGCGATGATCCGGATTGGGACGCCTGCGAGGCCAATGCGCTTTATGATCTGTTGGAACAGCACATTATTCCAACATTTTATGCCCGCGATGCCGCCGGCGTTCCAACGGCATGGGTAGCGCACATCCGGGCCAGCATAGCCCATCTGACGCCGCAATTCTGCAGCAATCGCACGGTGCGGGAGTATACCGAACTTTATTATTTGCCGGCGGCGCGGAATTATCTGGCCCGGGCCGACAAGAATGGAGCTCAAGGCGCGGAGATTCTCAAAGTGCGGGGGCTGTTAAACGAAAAATGGGCAAGTGTGCGCTTCGGTGATGTGCACAGCAGTTCCAGCAGCGAAGCGCATATATTTGACGCCCATGTTTATCTCAATGGTCTTGACCCCGCGATGGTGCGTGTGGAACTGTTTGCCGATGGCTTGGACAGCGGCGGCATGACCCGGCAGGAAATGAAGTTGATGGGAAAGCTCACCGGCGCAGCGGGCGGTTACGCATATCATGCACAAATACCGGCCGCACGACCGGTTGCGGACTATACCGCCCGCATTATTCCGAACATTACCGGTTTGGCGGCACCGATGGAATTGGGGCATATCGTCTGGCAGAAGTAAGTGTTCAGGCGGATAAGCCGCACGTTGAAAGTGAAATGAGTTGATGTCGCAGCAACGCAAAAATGTTTCCGGAAAAGCCACTGCACGGATGGGACCCGCGGTGATAAAAGGCCTTCAACCGCCGCTGATTCTGACCGTGAACGCCGGATCTTCGAGTATCAAGTTCGCACTGTTTGAAGCGGGTACGGAATTGCGGCGCACGATGAGCGGAAACATTGATCGCATTGGCCGGCGCGGCACACAGTTCACAACCCATGATTCACAGGGCAGGCAGCAGATCAGCCGCGGCATAAATACGCAGAATCATGGCACTGCGGCGGAATTTCTGCTGAATTTTCTCGCGGCACAAAAGGAATTTGCCGATGTGCGGGCTATCGGGCACCGGGTGGTGCATGGCATGGGCTATGCGCAGCCGGAGCGAGTCACTGCTACGCTATTAGCCAAACTGCACCGCATCGCAACCTATGATCCTGATCACCTGCCGGGGGAAATTCAGCTTATTCGGAGCTTTCGCGAAAAGCATCCGAGACTTCCCCAAGTTGCCTGCTTTGATACTGCGTTTCACCACAATATGCCGATGATCGCGCAAGTGCTGCCGATCCCCCGGCGTTATGCGGCTAAAGGCTTGCGACGCTATGGGTTTCATGGCTTATCTTATGCGTTTTTGATGGAAGAACTGCGGCGGCTGGGAGACGGAGCGGCTGAAAAAGGCCGGGTGATTCTGGCGCATCTGGGCAATGGTGCCAGTTTGGCGGCCGTGCGAAATGGAAAAAGCCTCGACACCAGCATGGGCTTTACGCCCGCCGCCGGATTGATGATGAGCACCCGTAGCGGAGATTTAGACCCGGGAGTTTTTAATTACCTGTCGCGCACACAGAGCATGACGGCGGCGCACTTTGAGAATATGGTGAATCATGAATCCGGACTGCTGGGTGTTTCGGCAAGAAGTTCTGATGTGCGCGATCTGTTGGCGAAACGCGGCAGCGACAAGCATTGCGCTTTGGCAATCGACATGTTCTGCTATCAGGCCAGAAAGTGGATTGGCTCATTTGCCGCGGCACTAGGTGGCGTGGATACACTGGTGTTTGCCGGCGGCATTGGCGAAAACGCACCGATAATTCGCCAAAACATCTGCCGTGATTTGGCATTTCTGGGTATCCGGATAAACGCTGCCGCCAACACCCGGAATGCCGAAGTGATTTCGGTGCCGGGGGCCGCGGTAACTGTTCGCGTTATACATACCGACGAAGAGCTGATGATCGCCCGGTCGGTTGTTGATTTGCTTAACGTGAAAATGCAAACGAAAGGAAAATAACTTATGGCTACGACAACACTGACCAAGGAAATGCTTGCCAAACTCGATGCCTATTGGCGGGCGGGAAATTATCTGTCGGTCGGACAGATATATCTTTACGATAATCCGTTATTGAAACAACCATTGAAACTCGAACATATTAAACCGATGTTGCTGGGCCATTGGGGCACCACGCCGGGACAAAACTTCATTTACACGCATTTGAACCGCGTGATCAACAAATACGATCTGGATATGATTTATCTCTCGGGTCCCGGCCACGGGGGACCGGCGGTGGTGGGAAATGTGTATCTGGAAGGAACGTACAGCGAAATCTATCCCAATATCAGCCAGGATGAGGCGGGAATGAAAAAACTCTTCAAGCAGTTTTCATTTCCCGGTGGCATTCCCAGCCACGCGGCCCCCGAAACGCCGGGGTCCATCCATGAGGGCGGCGAATTGGGCTACAGCATCAGCCACGCCTTTGGAGCGGTGTTTGATAACCCAGATCTGATTACCGCCTGTGTGGTGGGTGACGGCGAAGCGGAAACCGGACCTTTGGCGACAAGCTGGCATTCCAATAAATTTCTCAACGCCCAGACCGATGGCGCGGTATTGCCGATTCTGCATCTTAATGGTTACAAGATTTCCAATCCCACGGTACTGGCCCGCATTGAACCTGAGGAATTGGAACAATTATTGCGCGGGTATGGATGGGATCCGCGTTTTGTTGAAGGCCACGAGCCGGCGCTGATGCACGAAGCCATGGCGACGGCATTGGATGCGGCAATCGAACGTATCCGCCAAATTCAGCATGAGGCCCGCACGCAGGGCAATACGATGCGCCCGCGTTGGCCGATGATTGTTCTGCGGTCTCCCAAAGGGTGGACCGGGCCGCGAGATATTGACGGCCTGCCCGTGGAAGGGACTTTCCGTGCGCATCAGGTGCCCTTGTCTGATCCGGCGAAAAATCCTGAACATCTCAAGATGCTGGAAGCGTGGATGAAAAGCTACCATCCGGAAGAACTTTTTGATGGCCAGGGACGCCTCAAACCGGACCTGGCGGATCTGGCCCCCAAGGGACAGCGGCGTATGGGAGCGAATCGTCATGCCAACGGCGGCAAGCTGCTGCGGGATTTGCGGATGCCGGACTTCCGCGACTATGCCGTAACCGTCAAGCAACCCGGCGTTATGGGCATTGGTGACACCCATGTCCTGGGGCCCTTTTTGCGCGATGTCGCAAAACTTAATGCCGCACCGCGGAATTTTCGACTCTTCGGACCCGATGAAACGCTTTCCAACGGGTTGGGGGCTATTTTTGATCACACCAACCGGCAATGGGATGCGCGCACCGTGCCCAATGATGAATTTTTGGCGACATCAGGCGGCGTACTGGATTCCATGCTCAGCGAGCATCAATGTGAAGGTTGGTTGGAAGGGTATCTGCTGACCGGACGGCATGGTGTTTTTAATTGCTATGAAGCATTTATTCATGTTGTTGCCTCTATGTTTAATCAACACGCCAAGTGGCTGGAGGTCACCGACAACCTGCCATGGAGGGCGGATATTGCTTCCTTGAATTATCTGCTGTCATCCCATGTGTGGCGGCAGGACCATAACGGCTTTACGCATCAGGATCCGGGCTTTCTGGATGTGGTGATGAATAAAAGCCCGGATGTGGTGCGGGTTTATTTGCCGCCCGATGCCAACTGCCTGCTTTCCGTCATGGACCATTGCCTGCGCAGCAGACAGTATGTCAACGTGATTGTGGCTGGAAAGCATCCATCGCCGCAGTGGCTGTCTATGGATGCCGCGGCGATTCATTGCGAAGAAGGAATTGGTATCTGGAAATGGGCGGGCAATGACGACCGCGTTGATCCGGACGTGGTTATGGCCTGCGCCGGTGATGTGCCGACATTGGAAATACTGGCCGCCGTTTCCATTCTGCGGCATGAACTGCCGGACCTGAAAATCCGCGTGGTTAATGTGGTGGACCTCATGAAGCTTCAGCCGGCGAGCGAACATCCGCATGGTTTAAACGATGTGGATTTTGATTCCCTGTTCACCAAGGATAAGCCGGTGATCTTCGCGTTTCACGCGTATCCCTGGTTGATTCATCGCCTGACGTACCGCCGTAACAATCACCGCAATATTCACGTTCGCGGCTATAAGGAAAAAGGCACCATCACCACGCCGTTTGATATGACGGTACTCAATGATATGGATCGTTTTCATCTGGTGCAGGATGTGGTGGATCGTGTGCCAAAAGCGGGCACGCGAGCGGCCTATCTTAAACAGATGGTGCGGGATAAGCTCATTGAACACAAACGCCATATCCAACAGCACGGACAAGACCTGCCGGAAATTCGCAACTGGAAGTGGAGCGAGTCATAGCCATTTCGTAGATTGCGCACCGGGCTATAATCACCATCTTGCGCGGCAAGAACCGGCAGGTGTGTAAACCAGCGGAAAATCGCGACGGAGCGTGCGGCTATGGATATTGGTGTATTGATTTTCCCCGGTGTCGATCAACTGGATGTTACCGGACCATTTGAGATTTTATCGCGTTTACCGGGAGCCAAGGTTCACGTTATATGGAAAACACGCAAACCGATAATGGATGTTCATGGGCTGATTCTCACGCCCACGATGACTCTTTCAGCCTGCCCGAAGCTTGATTTGTTGGTAATTCCCGGCGGACCGGGGCAGGAAGGGATCATGGATGACAGAGCGATCCTTGATTTTATAAAAAGTCGGGCGGTGCAGGCCAAGATTGTGCTTTCGGTCTGCACTGGAGCTTTGCTTTGCGGCGCAGCTGGATTGCTTATTGGTAAACCGGCTACCACGCACTGGGCGTCATTGGACCTGCTGAAATTATTTGGTGCCAAGCCACGCAAAAAGCGCGTTGTCATCAGCGGACGGCTTATTTCCTGCGCCGGAGTTACTTCCGGGATTGATGGTGCGCTGAGGGCGGTGGCGCTTTTGGTCGGGTATAAAAAAGCGAAGATGATTCAGTTAGCCGTTGAGTATGCGCCGGAGCCACCTTTCCAGTGCTATGATATCAATCATGCGCCACACAACATCAGCCTGCCGGTTCGTCGTGAATTTGCGAGAATTTCGGCCCAACGATTGAAGACCGCAAAACGAATCAGCGAAAGCATGCAATGCACTGCGCGGAAGAAAAACAAGGACCGCAGAAAATCCGAAGCGGCGGGAAGCGGAGCGGCGGCTAAAGGGGCTTGACCGGCGGGTCAATGAGCTTGGCGTTTTGCGCCAGGGTGCGTATAAATTCCCGGCGTGTGGGATAATTAATGCCCCATCCCTGGATAAATACCAGGGCCAGTAAAACGGCGATCTGAATCATGCCGTTCTTGAT
>JAJZCT010000340.1 GCA_021828925.1 Planctomycetota bacterium | reverse complement strand
TCCATTCCAAGGCCCCGGCGATTAGCTGTGCCACGCCGCCATAGAAAATTCCCATCGCCAGCACCATACTGCTTAATTCATAAACGCCTGCATTGGCGAAGTTCAGAAGTACGGTGGTCATGCCAAAGGCTAATAAACCTAAAGGGGCGGGGTTTCCTGAATTGTCGCGAATTTCCAGCGGGGCTTTTTCATCCATCGACATCGGAGAGTTCCTTCCATCTTAGACGAAATCTTGGGACGTTTTAATTTAAACGGGAGGCGGGGAATTTTCATCGCCATTGAGGCGGTATCATGCCAGCACGTGACGGGAAAGTCAAATGACGCGAATTCTGATAACCTGCAACTCCTAAACTTCAACGGGCAACCGCGGGCCACTCGCCAAAGGTAGCCGGTGCCTCTATTATTGGAGGATAGAATGGTGCTTTTACACTGGCGGTGAAGCTGCTCATGGAACAGAATGATTCGAAATTCCCTTTGACCAAGATGATCTCTATCATCGTTGCCGGATTTATGCTGCTGTTAAGCTCCGGGTGCGTGGATATCTCCGGGCGGCCGGCTGATCCGGTGCAATCCGCGGTGGTGACCAACAATCGCACGCCGTATGAATTTGAAGGACATGCCTTTGGCATGCGCGGATTCTTAGGCGTATTTAGCTTGGGGATTGACGGATTGGCCAATCATTTGAATGGTCACCACATTATCCAAGCCGCGGCCATTGCCGATCACAGCAAAGGACAATTTCAGCGTATTTTGCTGCGGGACTACCGTAAACACCTGATGCATGGCCCCTTGATTTTGTATGGTCATTCCTGGGGTGCCGATGATCAGATACGCGTGGCGCGGGCGTTGGGGCGGCATGGAATTACTGTGCAACTGCTGGTGCTGGTTGACCCTGTAACCCCTCCGCGGATTCCTCCCAATGTGCGGCGCTGCCTGGATATTTATAAAAGTCATCCTGACACTGATTGGCTTCCGATCTGGCGCGGAGTGCCTGCCACGGTGAAAGATATTTATCGCACAAGGCTTACGAATATTAACCTGCGTTTTGCTGATGTCGGTTTTCCCACTAAAAAGCTCACGCACGCCACCATTATTGACAGCCCCGGCGTACAGAAGATGATGCTGCATGCCATTTTAGATGCTTGCCAGCGCTGGCAGGCCCGGCATCCGCGAATAAATATGGCATCGAAACCAAAGGAAAGGCTCCTATACAAAACAGCCAAAGTGTCGGATAATCCCTCCCCATGATTACGATTACTCTGCCCGACGGGGCAAAAAAACAGTTTGATGCCGCTTCTGTCACACCTTTGCAGGTGGCTCAAGCCATTGGGTCACGCCTTGCCCGAGATGCCATAGGAGCGTTGATTAACGGGCAACTAGCGGATATATCCACACCGATTGAGCAAGATGCTGCTGTCGCCATTATTACCGTCAAGGCCGGCGATCCCAATGCCGTTTATTTGCTGCGGCATTCGACGGCCCATGTCATGGCCGAGGCCATTACGCGGCTTTTTCCGGCAGTGCGTTTGGCGTATGGACCCCCTGTAGAGACCGGGTTTTATTACGACATGGAATTGGCCCAGCCGATCCGGGAGGAGGACTTTCCCCGTATTGAAGCGGAAATGGAAAAAATTGTCGCGGAGAACCGCCCATTCACGCGTTACGAACTGCCGCGGCAGGCCGCGTTGGCCAAGCTGGAACAGGAAGCAAATCCGTACAAGCTTGATAATGCCCAGCGGGCGCTGGCGGCTGATCCGCAGGCGGTTATCAGCTTTTATGCCACGGGAGAACCGCACAAAAATTGGGAAGATTTGTGCCGCGGTCCGCATTTACCCGCGACGGGGCGAATTGGCGCATTTAAGGTTACCAGCGTTGCCGGTGCCTACTGGCATGGGGATGCGTCGAAGCAGCAATTGCAGCGCATCTATGGAACAGCATTTTTCACCCGGCAGGAACTTGAATCACACTTGGCGCTTATTGAAGAAGCCAAACGGCGCGATCATCGGGTCATCGGAAAGCAACTTGGACTGTTCACGATTTCTCCCTTGGTGGGCAGCGGTTTGATTCTCTGGATGCCAAAGGGGGGCGTGGTTCGGCAGGAGTTGGAGAATTTTATGCGGCTGGAATTAATCCGCCGCGGATACAACTCTGTATATACGCCGCATATCGGTAATATTAATTTGTACAAAACCAGCGGGCACTATCCGTATTATAAAGAATCCCAGTTCCCCACTATTAAAATGAAAGAACGGGATGACGGGGATGAAAGCGAGTATCTGCTCAAACCCATGAACTGTCCGCATCACATTCAGATTTATGCCGCCGAGCCACACAGTTATCGCGATTTACCCATTCGCCTGGCGGAATTCGGCACAGTCTATCGCTTTGAGCAATCCGGTGAGTTATCGGGTATGACGCGGGTACGTGGATTCACCCAGGATGATGCCCACCTGTTCTGCACGCCGGAGCAGGTGGAAGCGGAGCTGCGATCCACTGTGGAAATGGTATTGCTGGTCTTTCAGACATTGGGCTTCACGGATTACCAATGTCGGGTGAGTTTGCGTGACCCGGCATCGGATAAATACGCGGGTGATCCAGCGCTGTGGGACCGGGCCGAGGCGACACTGCGTAAAATTGTAAAAGACGTGGGAATTCGCCATGATGAAGCGATCGGTGAAGCGGCATTTTACGGCCCTAAGCTGGATTTTCTAGTAAAGGATGTCATTGGGCGGCAGTGGCAGTTGGGCACCGTGCAGCTTGATTATGTTTTGCCGGAACGCTTTGCGCTGGAATATATCGGTGCGGATAATTCCCCGCATCGCCCCGTGATGATCCATCGGGCACCATTTGGTTCAATGGAACGATTCACAGGGATTTTGATTGAACATTTTGCCGGAGCATTTCCCACGTGGCTTTCTCCGGTGCAAACCATGGTGTTAAGCATCAGCGAAAAATTTGTCACCTACGCCCAAGAAGTTAATGGCGCCTTATTGGCTGCCGGGGTGCGTTCTGAGTTGGATTCCGCGGACGACAAAATCGGAGCCAAGATTCGCCGCGCTCGTGAACAGAAAATTCCTTATCTATTGGTTGTCGGGGCCAAGGAAATGGAGGCAGGTGCCGTGGCGGTGCGCACGCGCAAAGACCAGGACCTTGGTGCGATGCCGCTGGCGGCGTTTATCGAAAAAATTATGACTGAAATCAGTACTCGTGCATTAAATGAAGCGAAATAACTATTCGCTAACCCTACGGAGTCTTATCAGCTTATGTTGCAACACCCCGATCACAACGCATTGGTTCAGCAGGTTACCGCCATCGGGCAGGGCCATCTTTTTGCTTTTTACGATAAGCTTAACGAGTCGGAAAAGGGGGAGTTGGATCGGCAGGTTGCATCCATGGACTGGCCGCTGTTGGCAGAGTTGATTCGAACGGTTGTCTTAAATCCGGAAAGCCTGAAGTTGCCGGAGAATATTGAGCCCGCACCCTTTTTTGAACACGTGGCCCATGATGCACCAACGCGCGAAAAATATCGTCAGGCGCAGGCCATGGGTGAATACCTGTTAAAAAATAATCGGGTGGCCGCGTTTGTCGTTGCCGGCGGGCAGGGGTCGCGCCTGGGATGGGACGGCCCCAAGGGCACATTCCCCGCTGCGCCCGTCAAAAACA
>JAJZCT010000009.1 GCA_021828925.1 Planctomycetota bacterium | reverse complement strand
GGACAGGCTCCTAGGCTTGGCTGGCCCGATAAGTCGTATGATTTAGAAATCGCGTTATAATTCCGCGTTCGTATGTTTTTTAGGAAGCGTGGAATTATGAAAACACAGCGGGTTGGAATTATCATGAATGGCGTCACGGGTCGCATGGGGACCAATCAGCATCTCTATCGCTCAATTGCGGCAATTATTAAGCAGGGGGGCGTGAAACTCAATGATGATGAAGTGATTATGCCGGATCCCATTCTGGTGGGGCGGAACAAGTCCAAGCTGGAGCAATTGGCGGCCGCCACGGGAATAAAATCCATTTCCACCGAGTTGGACAAGGTGATGGCGGATAAAAATTACACCGTTTATTTCGACGCCCAAACCACCGATCGCCGGGCGGCGGCCGTCAAGCAGGCCATAGCCGCGGGCAAGAGTGTTTATTGTGAAAAGCCGGTGGCGGTAAGTTCTGCTGATGCGCTGGAGCTTTATCACTTGGCGAAAGCGGCGGGCGTGAAAAACGGCGTGGTGCAGGACAAGCTTTTTCTTCCCGGCATGCTCAAATTGCAGCAACTGATAAAGACCGGATTCTTTGGCGAAATACTTTCCGTGCGGGGGGAATTCGGCTACTGGGTGTTTGACGGCGGTGCTATTGCCGCGCAGCGGCCAAGCTGGAATTATCGCAAGGAAGACGGCGGCGGGATCATTTTAGACATGCTGTGCCATTGGCGGTATCTGCTGGATAATCTCTTCGGCGGGGTGACGGCGGTATCTTGCCTGGGCGCAACGCATCTGAAAACGCGCTACGATGAAAGCGGCAAGCCGTATACCTGCACCGCGGACGATGCAGCGTATGCCACGTTCGAGCTCCCCAATGGCGTGATCTGCCAAATGAACAGCTCCTGGACGGTGCGCGTGCGTCGCGATGATCTGCTGACGTTGCAGGTGGATGGCACGCAAGGGTCAGCCGTGGCGACATTGCGAAACTGTGTGCTCCAGCAACTCAACGGCACACCCCGGGCGGTATGGAACCCGGATATTGACAGCCCATTAAATCATTTTGCAGCATGGAGCGAAGTGCCCGCACAGCAGGCCTTTGACAACGCGTTCAAGATTCAATGGGAAATGTTCCTCAAGCATATTGTGCGGGGCGATGAATTTCCCTGGACGCTTTTAGAGGGAGCCAAGGGCGTGCAGTTGGCTGAAAAGGGTATGGAAAGCTGGCGCAAACGCGCCTGGGTAAATGTCGAACCGCTGACGGCTTAATGGCGACGGGCGAACACCCATCGTGCAATTAAATCCCATTTCCGCATCCAACTCAACGCTGCCGCATTGAGCTGGTGGAATCTAAATTGCCGCAAGTGCGGCTACGGTGTATCGTTATCAGCTATGAGGCAAACGCTGCTGATACCATCTCTTGTGCTATTGCTTGTCGGATCGATATGTTTTTATATTTCCACGCCCCATCGGCAGGGGGTTGATGCCATTAGCTTCTGTGAAGCGGGTCAGATTCACACACTGGATCCTGATAAAATGACGTGGATGCAGGATATTCGTGTGGCCACCGGTTTATGGGAAGGCCTGGCGCAATTAGATCCCAAAACGCTCGAGCCGGTACCGGGCGTGGCAAAGTCATGGAGAATTTCACGGGACGGTCTGACGTATACCTTTAATCTTCGCCACGATGCACGATGGTCCAACGGCCGGCGCGTTACCACGGCGGATTTTTTATTTGCCTGGAAGCGGATACTCCAGCCCTCTACCGCCGGCGGTTACGTCACCATGCTGTTTCATATCGCCGGGGCGAAAGCTTATTTTAATTCTCTGGCGGCGGGGCGGCATCCGGCATTTGCCAGTGTGGGCATCAAAGCGCCGACGCCTTATAAGCTGGTTGTCACGCTGACGCACCCCTGCGCTTATTTTTTATCTCTCCTGACTTTTCCACCCTTTTTCCCATTGAATCAGACGGCGATGGCCAGATTCCGCTCCGGCGGACAATCGCCCGCGCATTACAATCCGCGATGGACCCGCCCACCATATCTGGTTACCGATGGGCCGTATTATTTGGCGGCCTGGAAATTTCACCAATACCTTGAATTACGGCCTAATAAATATTACTGGGATCGACAGGCGGTTAAATGCCCGGCATTGTACGTGCGGAATTTTCCGGACAGCCAATCCGCATTTCTGGCGTATCAGAGTGGGGCGGTAGATGTGCTTTCGTTTGTGCCGACGCTTTTTGCCCCGGCACTTCTGCGTCAGCAACGGCATCATATGCGGGATGATGTGCATTATCGGCAGGTATTCGGATCCTATTATTACAATATCAACTGTCGCCATAAGCCGTTGAATAACCCGCTGATCCGCCGGGCCTTGGATATGGCCATTGATAAGCGGGCGATTGTGAAACATATTTTGCGCCTGCCGGATCGAACGCTGGAGGTCCTGGTTCCACCGGATAGTATTCCCGGTTATATCAGCCCGCATGGTCTATCCATGAATATTCCGGCTGCCAGAAAATTGCTGATAAAAGCGGGCTACCCCGGTGGCCGGGGGTTGCCGGTATTCAAATTTCTGACCAACAGCGGGGCGGCTATTAACATTAGAATCGCCCAGGCGGTAGCGGAAATGTGGCGGCACAATCTGGGCGTGCGCGTGAGCATACACCAGGAGGAAAGCAAAATCTTTAATCAGGATGTGGTGCAGGGTAATTATGATATCGCTCGTGCCGGCTGGTACGGCGATTACATGGACCCCACGACATGGTTAGATTTGTACCGTTCCGGGAATCCTAATAATCTCACCGGCTTTTCCAATCCGCGACTTAACACGCTGCTGCACGAGGCTTCCCGTCAGGCTGACGTGGCCCAGCGTTTCGCACTACTGCATCAAGCTGAAAAGTTACTGGTTACGCGGTGGATGCCGTCTCTTCCGCTGTTTCAATACAGCGACGGCCTGATGTACAATCCGCAGCGCATTGGCGGTATATCCACCAATGTCCGTATGATCACCTTGTTCAAATATATCCATAAAATACTCCCCGCGGTGCCGCAAGTTGCGGAGGCTCTCCGATGAAGAAATTTATTGTTTCGCGATTGCTGCAGTCGGCGGTGGTGGTATGGATCGTATACACCGTAACGTTCTGGTTGCTGATGGCCACGCCGGGCGATCCGTTTATTGGGAAGAAGCAGCCGCCAGCGGCGGTGCTGGCGGCCTTGCGGCAACGCTACGATCTTAATAAAGGCGATTTTCATGCTTATCTGGCGTATGGCTGGCGCATTATCGCACATGGCGATTTTGGCCCAACGATCAGTTATGCCAACTGGACGGTACTGGATGTGATACGCAATAGTCTGCCGGTATCGGTGGCCTTGGGGGCCATGGCACTACTTATTGCGCTGTGGCTGGGTGTGGCGGCGGGAGTGCTGGGAGCGGTATATCGTGGCCGCTGGCCCGATGTTGCACTGGCGGTTGGTACGCTGCTGGGAATCAGTCTTCCGACATTTGTCATTGGCTCAGGCCTATTGATGTTGTTTGCGGTGGAAACGTCGCTGTTGCCCTCGGGCGGATGGGGATCCATTCATCAATTAATTTTGCCGGCGTTTACGCTGTCCGTGTTATTTTTAGCCTATTTAGCAAGATTATCGCGCGCCAGCACCTTGGATGTTATTTCTTCGGACTTTGTTCGTACCGCCCGGGCCAAGGGCTTATCACCCATGAAAGTTATTGCGGGCCATGTCCTGCCCAACGCATCAATTCCGGTGCTGGCTTTTTTGGGACCGGCCACCGCCAGTGTGCTGACCGGATCATTTATTGTTGAAAAAATCTTTGCCATCCCCGGGCTGGGAGAAGTATTTGTCAATGCCTGTTTGGACAAGGACATACCGCTGGTATTAGGCATTGTCCTTGTATATACCGTTCTGCTGGTATTAATGAATCTATTGGTCGATATCGCGTGCGCGTTTGCCGATCCGCGCGTACGGCTTTAGCGCGGCGACGATTTTATCGTACTGGCAGACTTGTGAAGGGGCCGAACAGAAATACCAAAGCGTAAAAGGCAATGTTCGCCACCAGCACCAGAATGCTTAAGGTCATGGCACTTTTAATTTTCGGGGAGATGCCCACCGCGATACCAGCAATGGCGCAGCCTAGAATATGCAGTTCGAGATCCAGGGATCCCGCAAAGCCATAGTCGACGATTGGAGCGTGTGGAAGATAGTTAAAGTGTACAATCCAATTAACAATCAGGCACGCAATGCCGGCGGCCAGTACAATCAGCCACGCTAACGTGTGAACCGGCCCGGCGGCTTGATTTTGGTCAGGGCATGGAGCGAAAGATGCGGGATCAAGGGTTAATATTTGCTGGCTCATGTTAGGGCTTCCTTTATCAAACAATCGGATTTTAGTGTGAAAATGGCTCGGCAGGCAAGTCAATGACCAGAAAAAATTCCCCAACATCGCCTGCTATCGCACTTTCGGGAACCCTGCCCACGCTTTTACGTCTGGCGATTCCCACCATCGCCGGCACGATCAGCTATACCCTCATGCAGTTTATGGATGGTTGGATGCTCTCGATTGTGGATCGGCAGAATCAATCGCATGGCGTTAATCTGGCGGCTTCATTTAATGGCGGAATCAGCGTGTGGGTGTTGGTTTCGGCGTGTGTGGGCGTGGCGGGGGTTATCAATACGCTTGCGGCTCAGTCGCTGGGGCGAAGCGAACAGGATGCGCCGGCCCGGTTCGCCTGGCAGGGGTTGTGGCTGGCTGTTGGATCGTTGGTGGTTTTCTATCCGTTAATTCCCTTGGTGCCGTGGTGGTTCCGGTTGTTAGGCCACCATAATCCGCTGCTGCATCTGGAGGCACTTTTCGCGCAGATCATGCTGCTGATTGCACCGATCAACTTCGCCAATTCCATTTTAGGAAATTTCTTTCTGGGCGTTCATCGGCCGGTCCATCAGTTTACCGCGGGCGTGGTGGGGAATGTCGTTAATTTGATTTTAGACTGGATATTAATTTTCGGTCACCTTGGCGCACCGCCTTTAGGTTTGCTGGGGGCCGCTTTAGCCACCAGCATCGCCTCAGGTGTATCGCTGGCAATCCTGGCAAGTATTTTCCTGTCGCATCGCTATAACATCAGCTTTTATACACATCGCGGATTACGACTGGACGTAAAGAAACTTTGGCAGATATTGCGCATTGGTTTGCCGGCGGGACTGCAATCATCCAGCGACATTCTCTGCTGGACTATTTTCTCTCTGGCTTGGGTGGATCATTTCGGCAGCGCTGCAGCCGAGGCGCAAAGTGCGGTGATGCGCTATTTAAGTTTGTCATTCATGCCTGCTGTGGGAATGAGTATGGCGGCCTGTGCGCTGGTGGGCAAACGGATCGGCCAGGGGGATATTATCGGGGCTCGTCATGCGGCCCGTTGGGCGGTGGTTATCAGCATGGCATATATGGGCGTTTGCGGGTTGATATTTTTGTTCTTTCGCGGCGCGTTGGCGGGTTTTATGCTCGGACCGCCGGCGCAGCGGCATATCGCTGAAAAGTTGCTGATATATTCAGCGATTTTCCAGATCTTTGACGGCATGAATATCGTGTATATCGGTGCGTTGCGCGGCGCGGGCGATACGCTGGTGCCCACGATCTACACCACAGCTCTGGCGTGGGGGTTGTGCGTCGGTGGCGGGGGGCTGGTGATGTGGCTGGAGCCGGGATGGGGAGCCTCTGGACCATGGATCATGGCGACGTTGTATGTGTGCATTTCCGGAATCTGGAGTTTCTGGCGGTGGAAAGGTCGCGCCTGGCAAAGATTTGACGTGCTGGGTGAAAAGCTGCGTTCCCGACAGGTCCCGGATGCGGCACTTTAACGGGTCAACACCGCGCCACGTTACCGCGTTGTCACTTTACATACCCGGCGCTTTCCTACCTGCAATATCGGAGAATCGCTTATGGATACCTGGATTCTAGGATCGCTGATTTTATTGCCGCCAAAGCTCACTGCTCCGCTTTCCACCAGTCGCCGGGCCTCACTGGTGGACGGAGCGAATCCTACCGCCTTGATCAGGGCCAGCAGGCCGATATGGCCCTCTTTAACCAGTTCGGAATCAATTTCCTGCGTGGCTATTTCCTGGGGTAATTGTCCTTCGGTAAACCTTCGGCGGAAATCATCGGCGGCGGCCTGTGCATCAGCATCGCTGTAAAATTGCCGCACAATGCAGAGTGCCAATTCTTCCTTGGCCTGGCGTGGGTGGGTTTGAGTGCCGTCAGTGAGCTTGGCGATTTCCGCTGGCGATAACGGCGTGCAGAGTTCAAACCACTGCTTCATCAGAGAATCGGGAATGCTCATGACTTTCCCGAACTGCTCCCGCGGTGCCTCAGCAATACCTACATAATTTCCCAGAGATTTTCCCATTTTCTGTACGCCGTCGGTACCGCACAGAATTGGCATGATCAGGACAATTTGCGGCTCCTGCCCCTGGCCGGCCTGCAAATCCCGTCCGACGAGATTATTAAACGTCTGATCGGTTCCCCCCAGCTCTACATCCGCCTTAATCATCACAGAGTCCCAGCCCTGCATTAACGGATACATGAATTCATGGATATATATCGCTTCCCCCGCTTTGTACCGCTCACTGAAGGTATCGCGTTCCAACATGCGGGCCACGGTCATCTGTTGGGCCAGGCGTAAGGCGTCGGCGAAGTTCATGGTGGAGAGCCACTCGCTGTTGCGGCGGATTTCCAATTTCTCCGAGCTGGTATCCAGAATTTTTCCGGCTTGCGCAAAATAAGTTGCCGCATTTTCCTCAACCTGCTGTGCTGAAAGTACGGGCCGCGTTTTCTTCTTGCCTGTCGGATCGCCGATCATCGCGGTAAAGTCGCCAATGATCAATACCGCCCGGTGTCCTAAATCCTGAAATTGCCGCAGTTTTCTCAGCACCACGGCATGTCCCAAATGTAAATCCGGTGCGGTGGGATCCATTCCCAGTTTGATCCGCAACTGTCGGCCCTCTTTAGCGGCCTTGATAAGCCGATTCTGCAATTCTTTTTCGGAATAAATATGATCCACGCCCCTACGCAGGGTGTGCATGGCGGCGGTGATGTTGTCGGGGACAGTATCAGTCATGTAGGCGGCTCCAAAAATTACTCACGCTCTAGTTTAGCCGATAGAATAATTTCCGTCACAGCGAGAAATCCTGACCGCCCCGGCGGCGGGTATGGTTGGTTTCTGATCCTTTCTTTGCAAGGTTGTTAAATTGGACTACTATTATCACTTCGTGGTTTGTTTAATTGGTGGATAATGCCCTACGAAACCTTGCGAGATTTTCTAACTGAACTGGACAAGATGGGAGAACTGCGGAAAATTTCCGCCCCTGTTGATCCGGTGCTGGAGGTGGCGGAAATTGCCGACCGTGTGAGTAAATCGCCCACACGGGATGGGCACTATCCGGCGGGTGATGCGCCGTTTGCGGCGAAAGCTCCCCGCCATGGAACCGCTGCGATTAATCAGGCGTTGCTGTTTGAAAACGTCAAAGCTTCGGATTTCCCGCTGGTAATTAACACGTTTGGATCTTATCGCCGCATCCATGCCGCCTTAGGATGTGAGAGTCTCGATGCTTTGGCCCAGCGCATTGCCGATTTAACGCAGCCGCAGTTGCCGGTGCGGCTGATGGATAAGATGAAAAAAGGTCTGGATTTGTTGAAACTGGCCGGTTATGGCCCCAAAGTTCGGTCTGGGCCGGGATTGTGCCAGGAAGTGGTTCATACGGATGATGCCGATATTACGCGATTGCCCGTGATTCAATGCTGGCCGAAAGATGGCGGAAAATATATTACGCTGGGTCAGGTGGTTACCCGGCATCCGGAAACCGGGTCGCGGAATCTGGGGATGTACCGCGTGCAGATCTTTGATAAGAAATTGACCGCCATGCACTGGCATACACATCATGACGGCGCGCGGCATTTCAGGGCGTGGGCCAAACTGGGAAAGCCCTGTCCGCTGGCTATTACGCTCGGTGGAGAAAGCGTTTTACCCTATGCCGCTACGGCCCCCTTACCGCCGGGAATTGATGAACATATTTTTGCCGGTTTCCTGCTGGGCCGCGGGTTGGACTTGGTGCCCTGTAAAACTGTGCCGCTGGAAGTGCCGGCCAATTGTGAATTTGTCATAGAGGGGTATGTCGATCCGAATCAAACGGTTCTCGAAGGGCCGTTTGGCGATCATACGGGGTTTTATTCTCTGGCTGATCAATATCCCGTATTCAATATTACGGCCATAACGCATCGGCGGAATCCGATTTATCCCACCACCATCGTCGGCAAGCCGCCGCAGGAAGATTATTATCTGGGCAAGGCCACGGAGCGTGTATTTCTGCCGTTGCTGAAAATTATTGTGCCGGATGTGATTGACTATGATTTGCCGATGTTTGGAGCGTTTCATAATTGTGCGTTTATTAAAATCCGTAAGGAATATGCGTATCATGCCCGCAAGGTGATTCATGCCATTTGGGGTGCCGGGCAGATGGCATGGACCAAAATGGTCATTGTGGTTGATGAACATGTCGATGTGCATAATCAGGATGATGTGCTGTTTCACGTAGCAGCCAATGTCGATCCGCGGCGCGATACATTTATTGCCGAGGGGCCATTGGATATCCTGGATCATGCCGCTCCGGCCATGGGCGCGGGAAGCAAACTGGGCATTGATGCCACACGCAAGTGGCCCGGTGAGGGAACCGTGCGGGATTGGCCCGACGAAATTGAAATGGATGCGGCCACCGTTAAAACTGTCACGCAGCGTTGGAAGGAATATGGATTCTAATATGGTCAAAACCCGATTCGCCCCGTCACCGACTGGATTTTTACACGTTGGCGGAGCCAGAACCGCTTTGTTCAACTGGTTGTTTGCCCGCAAGCATGGCGGTCAATTTGTTTTGCGCATTGAAGATACGGATCAGGTACGGTCTACCGCGGAATCCGCCGCCGGGATTCTTTCTGACCTGCAATGGCTGGGCCTTAACTGGGATTGCGGCCCGCAGCCCGGTGGAGTGAAAAATGAATATTTTCAATCCATGCGGCTGGAGCTTTATAACGCGCATCTGGACAAGCTGGTAAAGGACGGTCGCGCCTATGAAGCCTACGAAACGCCCCAGCAACTCGCGGCCATGCGCATGGTGGCGGAAAAAATGAAGCGGCCCTTCCGCTATCGCCGTAACATGCCGGGACGTGCTGAACGTGGCGGCGGGCCAACCGTGCTGCGGTTTGAAATGCCCTTTGAAACCATCACGTTTCATGATTTAATTCTGGGTGACATTTCCGTCGGCGGTGAGGAACATGATGATATCATCATACGTAAATCCGACGGCTTTCCTACGTATCACTTTGCCGTGGTGGTAGATGACCACGATATGGGCATCACCCATGTGCTTCGCGCTCAGGAACATCTGATGAATACGCCCAAACATCTAGGCTTGTACAAAGCGCTGGGATGGCAGCCGCCGGCCCATGCCCACATGCCGCTGGTGTTTAATATGGACAACACCAAAATGTCCAAACGGGATAAAACCAAAGCCGCACGGGCGGCCGCGGCGGCATGGATCAAGCAGGGCAACACGCTGGAAACTCTGGTTGGAAAATCCGGTCTCACCGCGGATCAGTTGAAGGAATTTCTGGATAAAAAAACCGATGATTCCCGCCTGGCAGCGGCCATCGGTGCTGCATTAGCTGTGCCCCTGCCGGAAATTGATGTGCAGGATTTCCGGCGCAGCGGATATCTGTCCGATGCGCTGCTGAATTTTATCGCCCTGATCGGCTGGTCCCCGGGGGAAAACCGGGAGATTCTTACACGCGAGGAAATGCTGCAACTATTTTCGCTGGAGACTATTGGCAAAACCAGCGGCCGCTTTGACCGCAAAAAGCTGCTATGGATGAACGGTGAATATATCCGCAAGCGTACCATGGATGATCTGCTGCATGATCTTACCGCTTTTAATGCGGTCACTAATTACCCGATCAAGCACGCCCCAGAGTCGCAACAGCGCGACCTCTTGGCGATGTACCAGGAACGCACGGGCACTTTGGCTGAAATGGCGGAAAATTCCTGTTTCTTTTTTGAAGAACCAAAGTTGGACGCGGCAGCCTTTAAAAAGCATGTTGAATCCGGTAATGGCCGAGCGGTGTTGCAACAGATTCGCGACATGTTGGATTCCGTCACCGATTGGTCTAAGGATCAATTGGCCCCGGTGATTGAAAAAATCATTGAACTGGGCGAAAAGCGTGGCTCCGCGCCTCAGACCCTGCGCGTGGCCATTTGCGGCGGATCGGTTTCGCCGCCTCTGCTGGAAACACTGTGCCTGCTGGGCCGCGATACCACCCTGGCGAGGATTGATAGAACACTGCAAAAATAGGGTGACAACAGCCATGGCTCGGTCACGATCGGCCACGCACAAATGCCAGGGCGACCGCGCGGATAGGGATCCACAGAATTCACCGGTTACCCCAGATTTACGTCTCGTAGCTCAATGCGGCAGCGTTGAGTTTGCGGCGGAAACGCGATCAGATGACGCGACACTTTCCGCCCCGTCGCGGTTGGCCATCGGCCGGACCTCCGCCATCCCGCGTTGGGCGACAAACAATTACCTGATGGAAACCGCAGGCACACTATTCGTGGCAACATCCGCCGCTTCGGTGGCTTGGTACTGGCCGCCTGGGCCTATGACATCCGCTGCCTGACGATCAATTTGTTCTTCCAGCATCCGGCGCAATCGGTTCAGTGCGCGGACTTCTAACTGTCGCACACGGGCCTTGGTAATGCCCATGCGCTGCGCAATTTGCGATAGACTCGTGGGACCTTCTCCGGCTTCCAGGCCGTAATGGGCTGCTAAGAGATCATGTTCCCGCCGGGGGAGTTTTGCCATGGCATCTATGAGCCGGCCCTGCATCAACAGCATGTCCACCGCGTCCGGGATGCTTTGCTCCTGGGATTCGCCAAGTTCATCGAGCAAATCGTTTTGGGTGGTAACCAGGCGCTGATCCACGCGGGTGCAGTTATCGCCGATCCTACGGGCAAAGTTTTTCATCAGCACGTATGTGAGGTAGGTGCTGAATTTCACGCCGCGGGAAAAATCAAAGGTGTCCACGGCGCGCATCATCCATAAATTGCCATCGGAAATTAATTCAAAGAGATCATGCTGCGCATGCTGATGCTTTCTGGCCACGTGCACCACCACCCGCAAATGCGATTGCAAAATTTGATTGCGTATCGCACCGGCTGTTTCCAGCAGCAATTCAATTTCTTCAATATCGGCCGTGCGGGCGGCGTTTACGTCAATGCGGGCTTGCAGCCGGGCGGCCTTTGCTTTGAGATAATTCATTCTTCTAAAGGCATCGGTCATCACCGCCTGGCCCAACATGGGCTGGCGGAATACATCCGAGAGATAGGCGGGAATATCATTGGGTTGCCGGAGCACAATTTGTTCTTTGGCCTCTATGCCGGCCAAGGGCACCGTTGGCTCGCGGCGGGCTTTTTCCGGTAGAACCTTAAGGATAATCTGATCCGCATCAGGGTGATCGAATAAGGGGTTGGTCACAAAGCGGATGAGCAATGTTTTAATTTGCTGGGCCTTGTCCTGGTTGACTACACGATAAATACTGGAGGTCGTGCGACAATAACGTTTTGCCAGGCATTCCACGGATATACCGCGATCAAAGCAATCGACAATGATGCGTTTGTCCTGATCTGTCAGCGGACCGGCGGTGTCCGGAAAAACGGCTTGGTCAGGATGTTCGGCATCCCAGCGGCGTATGACATAGCGGATGGTTTCCGGGCTGCGTTTGGTGTGCCGGGCGATGCGACGGGAAATAAGTTTCAGGCAGCACCGACAATGCACCGCTAAGCGTCGGGCGCGGCGAATAATGTCCGCCTTTTCTTCTTCAGTAAGTTGGCGGAATCGCGCGGATTTTTCTACGCGAACCGCAAATTGGGTCGAGAAGCGTGTCACATCCGAAGTTAAAAAGCCCAGGCGTTTGATGCCGTCGGGATAGACAAATCGCATGGCGGCCAAGCCGCGGCGTCGCCAGCGCTGGATGGTCTTGGTGGAGACCTGAAATTTTTGTGTGATCTGTTCCAAAGAAAGTACGTCATCGCCCGCTTGGGTAACCGGAATATTCAGCGAATCGGAAACACTTTCCACCAGGGAGGCGATGTCGGCCAATAAAGCTCTGCCGGAGATAATATGATCCGCCGATTCTTTGGCCCGATAAGCAGTCAAACGATAAAGAACGAATTCCCATGGGTAATCTTCCGTGGCGTCGATCTGCCCGATCAGTTCCAGCGCTGCGCGCAATTGCTGGTGTCGCTTGGCCATGGGCGTAAAGGCCATCTGCTTGGCAAGCTCTTCAATTTTTGGGTCTGTCCAGATCATGCAGCACGCACCCCTAACATTACATCAGTATGTTATCTCGGTTTGGACGGTAAAGAAACAAAAAAATATGCATTTTTTGTATTTTTAGGACGAAAAATCTCTTAATTTCGCCTTTGGGTATATCCGTAATAATAAATGGACGTGCATCCCCACGTAATAAAATTCGGTTATAATGCGCTCGTCGGTTATGTGGAAGGCGAAAGATGGTTAAGGCGATACTATTTGATCTGGCGGATACGCTGCTGCAGTTTGATCACTTGGATCATCGAAGCTTATTTCTCTTAGGGGCCAAAGACACTTACCGCCATCTGCATGGCTTAGATGCTTCGCTGCCGGAATTTGAAACTTATACGCGCATTCACTTTCGCGCATTTCGTCGGAAATATATCTGGTCTAATATTCGTCGCCGGGACTTCAACGTCAACGACGTGATTTGTCAGGTGTTATGTAAACTTAATATTACACTGTCTCAAGATGAAATTTCGGCTCTGGTATGGCGGTGGTATAAGCCGGTGGTGCACCGCGCGACGGTGGAGGCCGGCACACACGCCATGCTGCGGGAGTTTCAACGCCAGGGCCTTAAACTGGCGATCGTGTCAAATACCTGCGCCCCGGATTATTGTCTGGACCGGCATCTCGAGCGCGAGAAACTTCTGGAATTTTTTCCCACACGTATCTATTCCTCCAATACGATTTATCGCAAGCCCCATCCCGTGATTTTCCGCGTAGCGCTGGAGCAACTGGGGATCAGTCCCGAACAGGCGGTATTTGTCGGCGATACACTTGGCGCCGATATTCAGGGTGCACGCCGAGCCGGCATGACGACCGTCTGGAAACCGGCTCTGCGCACGCAAACAACTAGAAAGCGCCGCGTGCGCCCGGATCACGAAATTGAAAAAATTGTAGAGCTGGCGGATATTGTTTTGGGTTGCGGCGTATAGATTCCGCAGAATTCCAGAGACCGGCGGAGCCACCCCGCTTCGGACTTTCATCTGTGAACCCTTAACAACAGACCAAACCTGTTAAGAAAGAAGTTTGCGCGACACGAGATAACCGCAGAAGCCTTTCCAACTAACTTTCATCAGTTTTTCCCGCCTGCGGCGCGCAATGGAACAAGATATTGCGGCCCGGTAGACAATTGAAGTCTTAGCCCCGCCGCAGTCGCTTGAGCCTTTATGTGCTTGCTGCCAAGATAATTGATGACGCGGTAGTTTCCCGCCGGGATGGGCAGTTTCACCACTCCACGACCCGGCTTGGGTTTCACAATGCTCCAGGCCACCCATCGCCGCTGGTGGCCCTTTGCGAATACCAGCGCAAAATCCTCAGAATTGTTTTCTTTCAGACGCTTGTCGAAATGAAACCCGCTCAACGTGTGCGTGAGCGTACGACACGCAAAGAATGCGGGCTTGGGCGTATACACCCAGTGCCGATGGGGATGGTACTTGAACTTAACAATTCCAAAATGCCATTCCTGCGAGGGGCGGAAGTTATTGACGCCAAGACTGATGGAAACAATGGGGAAGTTGATTACTCCATTATTCTTACCACCCCAATGCATGGATGATCCATGGGCCAAGTTCACCGCTATGACCTGCCAGTGGTTGATCTCGGAGTAATTCCGGTAGAATTGCAGGCATTGGCCCAGGTGGTCCACAATTCGAATCAATATTTGCTGCCGCTGCGCCGACCTGACTTTGAATGACAGGGTGCCGTCTTTCCTAATGGGGACAGTCACGCCGGCATCCACATAATTTCCACCGCCGGAAAAATTGTACCGCAGCACGCCGACTGGCATCTGATGATCTTGGAGGATTTTGAAGCTGCCCTTGGCGCCGGGGAATTCCGCGCCGTTCCAAAAAGTCCACTTGTGTCTTTGGGCCAACAAGTGCATGGGTTTTGTAACTCCATCGGCGTTGAGGGCGATATGGGTAATTTTCATTCGACCGGTCTTGGGATGGCCCGATCCGGAAGTTCCATCGTTATGCCAGTCATACCAGACGGAAAGGGGTATGCGGCACATGAGATTGGTCAAAAATTCGCGCGCCAGATATTTCCCCTGCCGATTGGCGTTGCGCTTCATCCATGTGGTTGAATAACCCCATTCGCCGGAAATCAACGGGACAACCTTGCCCGCCGGGGCGTAGCGGGCGATGAGTTGACGAAAAGTTGCGTAGTCCGCCTCTACGGTTTCCGGCGGAGTTCGGCGATACGGATGCACGGTGATGGCGTCGAATTCCTTTAGTACCCCATCTTGCAATATCTGCTTGAACCATGGCCGATCCATCCCCGCCAGCGCGGGGCCGACATACAGGGCATGCGGATCGGCTTGATGGACGGCGCGGCCAACTTCCAATGCCAGTTTGGCATATTGCGCCGGCGTTGCGTGTCCCATGCCGTTGGGTTCATTGTACATTTCCCACATTACGCCGTCGCCTCGGAAGGTCGTGACCGCCGCAACCGCCCACCGGCTAAAAGCCTCACGGGCCAATGGCGTGGTGGGGAAGCCGTGCTGGTACAGCGGATTGCCGTAATCCAGAATCAACACGGGCCGAATATGATAACGTCGCAGCGCGGTAATCAGACGGAGGTATGCTGCAAAGTTGTATCGCCCTTTTTGTGTTTCCGTGGCACCCCAGGAAAAATCCATGCGAATCCAACGTACTCCTGTGGCGGCCAGCATACGCATCTCTCCAGGACGGGGATTGGTGAAGTGGATGTTGACGCCCAGGCCGTCGGGTACGGCCGGCCCTGGAATCTGGCTGGCCGCAAGTACCGCCGCAGCCGCCTGGCCGGGAACCGAAAAAGCCTGGCGCACGCCAAGAACCCCACCCCACACCAAAGCCAGCGCCATCAGAGCACACACCCATGGGCGCTTCAATGAGCCTACCCTCGAACGTCCAATTTCCCGCAACTCTCGGCACCCCGCCAAAGCCGCCACGGCCAAATTCCTAAAATAATTATTACGCATATGCGTTAACCCCTGAAAACAACACTCGGTCCCCTGAGGTTAATTCAGGTGCCGAGTTCCTCACGCTGGAACGCCGCCAAGTATTCCACGCGGAATTTTCCCGCCGCCGCCGAACTCGTCAAACCCGTATCCCATGGCAACTCCGCTTGCGGGCCGATGTTCCCAATTACTTTATCGGACGGATGGCGTCGAATTCCACGCTTTTATTCTAAGCATGGGTGGCGGGAAGAAGTACTTGGCTGTTTTGCCGGCGGCCGAGGGGTATAATTTATTCATAATTAGACTTGCAGTGAGCCTGACCGGTCGAAAGGCCGTGAATTATTACTGGCTGACGTTGGGTGATCAAGATGCGAGCATTATTTATTGGCGGTACCGGCAACATCAGCACGGCGGTAAGTCGATTGGCCCTTGAGCGGCGCTGGGATTTGTACCTCCTGAATCGGGGACGCCATAATGTCGGCCTGGATGGTGCGCGAACCATCGTCGGCGATATAACAGACCCGGATAAAATCGCGCCGGCGATCCGAGACCAGTACTTTGATGTGGTCGTCAACTGGATCGCGTTTAAGCCGGAGGATGTGGAGCGGGACATCGCTTTGTTTTCCGGCAAAACGCGGCAGTATATTTTCATCAGTTCCGCGTCCGCGTAGCAGAAGCCGCCAAGCTATCACATTATTACGGAATCCACGCCGCTGGCGAATCCGTATTGGAACTATTCTCAGGACAAAATAGCCTGCGAACTGCGAT
>JAJZCT010000339.1 GCA_021828925.1 Planctomycetota bacterium | reverse complement strand
ACCAATGCGACGGTTGCGGGACTCGCCCGCTGTACCGAGCGCGATGTGCGCCGCGCGGGCGAAGCCGTGCGCAAAGCCGCACGGGGCAGAATTCATATTTTCCTGGCCACCAGCAAAATTCACCGCGAATTCAAGCTCAAAAAGGCCAAAGAAGAAATTATCCGTCTTACCGTTGAGAACGTGAAACTGGCCCGCGAATATGTCTCGGATGTGGAATTTTCCCCGGAAGACGCCAGTCGTACGGAGTTGGATTATCTCGCTGAAGTGGTTCATGCCGCCATTGAAGCAGGCGCTACAACCATTAATTGTCCAGACACCGTGGGCAATGCGACACCCGCGGAATATCGGGCGATGTTTGAATATCTCTTGGCGCATGTACCCGGCGCGGGAAAAGTTGTTTTCAGTTCACATTGCCACAATGATCTGGGATTGGCGGTGGCGAATTCATTGGCGGCGGTTGCAGGCGGTGCGCGGCAAATTGAATGCACCATCAATGGCATCGGCGAGCGGGCGGGCAATGCCGCGTTGGAAGAGGTGGTCATGGCCATGCGAACGCGGCCGGATCAATATCCGTTTGGCACGCGCATTAACACGCGCCGGTTGGTACCGTGCTCGCGACTGGTCAGCAGTTTGACCGGGCTTCATGTACAGCGGAATAAGGCCATCGTGGGAGAAAATGCGTTCGCGCACGAAGCCGGGATTCATCAGGATGGTATCCTGAAAAATCGCAGCACCTATGAAATTATGGCACCTGCGGATGTGGGCTGGGTGCAGAACAAACTGGTATTGGGCAAACACAGCGGCCGCCACGCGTTTCGCCAGCGATTGGAGGAACTGGGCCATGCTCTGGATGAGGCGGCACTGGACCGGGCCTTCGCAGCGTTCAAGGTACTTTGCGACAAGAAAAAAGAAATCTATGATGAAGATTTGGAAGCCCTGGTCGATGAGCAATTGAAAACCGAACGGGCCTTGTTTCAGCTCAAAAGTCTGCAGGTGATGGCCGGTACACATGGCGTGGCCACAGCGACGGTTACCTTGGTAGATAGCAGCGGTGCGGAAATTACTGACGCGGCGACGGGCGATGGACCGGTCGATGCCATGTTCGCAACCATTCAGCGGTTGACCAAAATTTCTGCGACTCTGGACTCCTTTCAGGTGCGCAGCATCACCGGCGGCCGTGAAGCACAAGGCGAAGTATCCGTGGAACTCACCCACAGTAATCGCAAAGTCCGCGGTCGAGGCTTCAGCACGGATATTCTGGAAGCTTCCGCCAAAGCCTATCTGGCGGCCATTAACCGTATCCGGACGATGAATGATCGAACCATCGGTCAGGCGTCATCCTTGGAGGCGTAAAGAATGTTGCGCCATAAGCAGAAGAACCGATTTTATGATCAGACGGCTCTGGCTCCGCACTATGTCAAAAAAATCCCCACCGATGGCTTTACGGGAAAGCCGCTGAAATATCATCTGCTCAATGGTGCCCAGAGCGTTAAGCTTTATAGTGTCGGCCGCAACGGCGTGAACAACGGCGGAAAGAGCAAGGGTGCCGGCAATGATGATATTTCCGTCCGCGGCGGTACGACGATGGCAAAACAATAGATATGCGCGCTCAGGGTTCTATGGCGATTCCACCGGCGGCATTTAACGGGCCGAGCTTTCGCAATAGCTTTGCAACTTTACCGCTTTGCCAGTCGCCGCAGTAGCGGCACATCGGCTAACTCAGGCACTTGTAGCCAACGCATCAGCAGGCCGTATATCAAGGCGGCGGTTGGTACAAGAATTAACAGTTCAATCAGCGATGCCAGCCAACGTGGCAGGGAGTATAGCAAGCTGCTGTGTTGCATAAATAACAGCAACATCGCCCCGAGCAACAGCATGATTCCTGCACCCGCTAATGACTTTCCCGCCATGCTCGCCACTTGGCCAAGCTTTTCAAGTTTCATGCGCCGCTGCAGAATAAACAGGAGAATTCCACATTGCACCATCGCAGAGATGCTGGTGCTGGCGGCAATTCCACCTTCCTGCATAAACCAGATCAGCGATAAATTCAGCGTGATATTCAATGCCACCATGCCCACGGCCACCTTCATGGGCGTCATGGCGTCCCGCCAGGCGTAAAACACCCGCACCAGGATCATTTGCATTTCAAACGCCCAAATCCCTATGCAGAACCACCGGGCGGTCCACACAGCTTGCGCCACATCCGCCGCACTGACTTTGCCGCCGAGATAAATTGCGGAAATCAGCGGCTGGGAAATCAGGATCATCCCCAGCGTTGTCGGCAGACTTATAAACAAACTGCGCCGTAATCCAAGCCGTAGCAACTCGCCGGTGCGGGAAGCATCCTGATGGGCACCTGCATCAGAAAGGCGCGGAAAAATCACCGTGGCTGTTGCGACACCAAATACGCCAACCGGCAGCAGATAAATTCTTTGCGCTACCGACAACTTACCCAATGCTCCGGCAAGCATCGGAACGTGCACGAGCATACCCGCGATGGTAAAAGTGCTTCGTCCGCCATGCCCATCGGGTGAAAACCACCACGCAATCTGCGAATCCAGAAACGTGTTAAGCTGCACAGCGGAAAGGCCCAGAATCATCGGGGCCATTTTTTTTACAATTTCCCGCACACCCTCCCCGCCCAGCGCCAATGCTCCGCGAAAGCGGAAACCCGTGCGGCGCACTGCCGCAACCAACAGTATGACCTGCAATATGCCGGAAATTACCACGGCCCCGGCCACCCAGTAAATCCGCTGGGTTAAAGCGAGATGCCGTGTCCAAATCCAGACGGGAATTGCCGCGCCTAACGCCATGGCGACATTGGTAATAATCGGCGCTACCGCCTGCGCGGCGAAGCGGTCGGATGCGGTGGCGATCGCCGCGAGAAGCGCTACCAGGCATACCGCGATAGAAAAGGGCAGCATGACCGCGATCATCCCGGCTGCCAGGCGGTTAGCGGGGAGAACGCTATGGGACAAGGCAAGGGGAATCACAATGGCTTCGCCGATGATGGTGATGGTGCTCAGCGTCACAATCAGCAGGCTGATCACGGAACGGGCCAGTTGATCCGCAGCGGCCTGTCCCTGTTCTTTGCCAATGCGTTTGTATACGGGCAGGAATACCGCGGTTAAAGCACCTTCGCCAAAAATTCTCCGGAAAAGGTTGGGAAATTGAAACCCCATCCAGAAGGCCGACCACGTGGTGCCGACACCCAGATAATAGCTGCACGCCTTATCCCGTAGCAAGCCGAAGAAACGCGATAAAAGGGTAAGCCCGGAAAATAGATTCGCATAGCGCGTCAGCGCGGCTTTGTGCATGGCGACTGATGGTGCCCCGCCGGCCGGTGCGGGAGTTCCAGCGACAGAATCGGAATTGCTTTCAGGCATGAGGCGCACCACGCTTGGCCGGGTTATCCGCATTTACTTCCTGCGAGACTGGGGCATGGGCAAGTATTTCGCGCAGGCGCTTGCATACCGTGGCCGGGTCATTGCTGGAAATCACCGCCGAACTTACCGCAATAGCTTTAACTCCGGCGGCCATAAGCTCCGGCAGTTTATCAAGGGAGATACCGCCAATGGCGATGACTGGCAGTGCAAATTCGGCCTGTGCCAGTTCTTTAAGATAGGCAGGCCCGGCGAGGCGCGGCTTGGTTTTGGTGGTCGTGGGAAACATCGGCCCGGCACCGATATAGCTGGCACCCCAGCGGACTGCCTCGCTGGCCTGCTGAATATTTTCCGTGGATACACCAATCATCAACTCCGAACCCGCGAGCTTTCGGGCGTGTTCACAGGGCATATCGTTCTGTCCCAAATGCACCCCTGACGCCC
>JAJZCT010000338.1 GCA_021828925.1 Planctomycetota bacterium | reverse complement strand
CCGATAAACCGGGCGATTTTCTTGATCTGGTGCAGGAATTGCGGGAAACCGAAGGCAGCCGCTTCACAGTACGCGATACGCCTATTTTTACCTGCGTGCAAACGCCGATAGAGCATATCGTGCGGCAAATTGCCGCCGTGTGATGTATCATTAGGTGCGTTGCATCGATAATCGGAATCGGCCCGTCACACGGCCCGCCGGAGCATCGGGGAATTTTCATGAATTATAAAATGGGCATCGCCATTGCCATTATTTTCATTATTGTTGTTGGCGTGCTGGTTTACATTTTTGTGGGGCCCGCGTCCATCGGCCAACCCACGTATCGCACTTTGGCCCACGGGTTTATGGTGCCGATTAAAATCGACTACAGCATCAGCGGCCTCACACCGGCTGCATCCGGATCAGGTGCGGGTAAGCTCTACATTCAGGCGTATCAACAGGTTATTGCGTTATCCAATGACCGCAACGCGGTGGCGGACCTTATGGCGAAGAGCAGTCCTGCCGCGTCACCAAAAATCCGGGCCCTTGTTAAGCTCGTTGAACAAGCCGCCCCGGAAACCATGGGGCGAAAATATCTCCTGTTTGCCAAGGGCGTGCGGCTGCCTGAATCGTCCGATACCGTCGCGGATCGTCTCAATGCCATCGGCCAAATGACCGATGCCTATGCCGCTGGTTGCATCAGCGACAAAACCCCAAAAGCGGCAGCCAAAGCTCTAACAGCGCTCTTGATTTTTGGCCATCGGCTCTGGCGGCACGGCCTGTTTGTTGATGTGCGAACCTGCGGAATATCTGATATGCAGTCCGCAGCCGCGGGCTTGCGAATGCTCTACAAATCCGGCCCGACCAAAAATCAATATGAATGTGATTCCGCAACCAAGCTTGTCGGTGCGATAAACAAAGCCGGCACCCAGTGGTACGGCAAGATGAAAATTGTTGATGTATTAAATCCGAATTCCGGTGACATGGCCAATATTGTCCGATATGACCATGACTTATCCTGGCGAATTGAGGCGATGGTTGAATTGGGCATTGCGCGCTGGAGCACCTCCTACGCCCCGCGTGCTCATGCCATTGCTGTTTTCCTGAAGCATTACACCGCGGATTCCAACCACTGGATCAGGGCCTCGGCAAAAGTCGCTTATGGCATGACCGCCAATACCATCAGCCAACTGGGCGGAAATTAAGCGGCTAATAGCGTGAAACATGATAAATCGCAGCAGATATCTCGCTGACTTCTCTTTGATCTGTTGACCAATTTTCAACAAAACGTTAATATCATTTCAAGCGGAGAAATGCCATCAACTTCCCGCTGAAGTTGGTGGAATCACGCAAAAAATCAGCGCAACTCGTTGGGTTGACACGGCTTGCAAGGTTTCGTAGAAGCCTTCCGTTTGAGGAAATAAAACAGTCCTCAGGTTGGATATGCAGGCTGGTTTTATGCCGATTCGGGATTCCAATCCCGGTATCAGCACGATTCGGGATGCCGAGTCGATATAGATTGATGAATGGTGAACCAGGTGTTTTGTTCAGGACGTAACTTTCACTCTCGCGGGCAAACTGCTGCCGTTGGATCGCTTTTATCCGGTCCCTGGACCGTGGTGTTTGGTGATCCAGGTGCGGTATTGCATGCTCTGAGGTTGGACAACAAACCGATAAGCCGCTGCGCTGCCATTGCGCGCAGGGGATTGCTTGATTTGTTGACGCGCTCGCGAAGCTCTTATCCCGTCTGACGGAAAGACTTTCACTTTCGCCCATCATCAAACTAAATAATACGCCGCAGGCCTCTGCGTGCCCGCCTTTTTGCGGAACACACGCACGACAGCCCAATCTGTGTCAACCTTCGATCCGCATGGTGCGGAATCGGATTTTAGTGCATCCAAGGCTACGGATGGCGTTGGTGGAATGGTCATGCATTCCGCATGGGCCGTCGGCAGGCCGCAGATTAAAGAGGTTGACCATGCCCCAGTATTTCGCGCACGAAATTGTTTCGGCGCTTCCCCTGGCTGCTACAACAGGTATTGATCCCACTCTGGCCATTGTGCTCGCGGCCATCGCCGGTTTGATCGTGGGATGCGTCGGGTTGCTGCTGATATTGAAGGCTGGCGGAAACTCCGCACTATCCCGCGGTAAAGTGGATGCCGATCGTCTGATTGCCGAAGCCAAAACCCGGTCCGATGAAATTTTTCGGGAAGCCCACATCACCGCCAAAGATGCCGCCTTAAAACTCCGCGAGCGGGCTGAACGGGAAACCGATACCATGCGCGAGGAAATGCGCAATATCGAACAGCGACTCCTGCGTCGGGAAGATACCCTTGATCAGAAGCTTGATACGCTGGCCACGAAAGAAAAAAATCTCGATTCCATTGAAAAATCCATTCAGGAGAGAAATCGGACACTGCAGATCAAAGAAAAGCAACTCGACGAATCATTGGCGCGTCAGAGGGAGATTCTGCTGCAGCTCACCAATCTATCCGTTGAAGACGCCAAACAATTGCTGCTCAAACGTGTGGAGGGCGAAGTACGCCACGACATGGCGGTGATGGTGGAAAAAATTGAGGATCAGGCGAAAGACGAAGCGAAACAGAAAAGCACGAATATTATGCTGCAGGCCATGCAGCGGTACGCCGCGGAAGTAACCAGTGAAGGCACCACCAAGTCCGTGATCATTCCCAGTGATGATATGAAAGGCCGCATCATCGGACGTGAAGGGCGCAATATTCGCGCTTTTGAACAGGCGACGGGCGTGGATGTCATTATTGACGATACGCCGGGTGTTATCACGGTCAACTGTTTTGATCCCATTCGCCGCGAAGTCGCCAAGCAGACCTTGGAAAAGCTCATCGCGGACGGACGCATTCATCCTGCGCGTATTGAGGAAATATTCCTGGCAACCCAGAAGGAAATTGAAAACAATATCCGCAATGTCGGGAAAAAGGCGGTCATTGAAGCCAATATACCCAACCTGCACCCGCGCATTGTAGAAATGCTCGGACGCCTGCATTACCGCACCAGCTACGGCCAGAATGTTCTCCGCCACTCCATGGAAGTAGCCTACATTGCCCAGATGCTTGCCGATGAGTTGCGCTTGGACGGTACGCTGGCCCGCAGAGCCGGACTGCTGCACGACATCGGCAAGGCCATGGATCATGATCAGGAAGGCGGACACCCGGCGCTGGGCATGGAATTCTGCCGCAAGTTTAATGAACCCGAAGCGGTGCTTAACGCCATCGGCGGCCACCACAACGATATACCTTCCACGACACCCTATACGCCGTTGATCATGGCGGCGGACGCCATCAGCGGTGCCCGCCCCGGGGCGCGGCGTGAGTCGTTGGAACGCTATATTAAACGTCTGCAGGAACTCGAAGGCATTGCCACAAGTTTTCCGCAGGTGCGTCAGGCGTTTGCCATTCAGGCGGGCCGCGAGGTTCGTGTGATTGTCGATCCTGAAAAATGTGATGACGCCAGTGCCCGGCTGATCGCCCGGGAAATCGCCAACCGCGTGCAATCCGAAATGACGTTTCCCGGCGAAATTCGCGTGACGGTACTGCGGGAAATTCGGGCGGTAGAACTGGCACGATAAATGGAATGCCTGTATGGCTGGTGAATCAGCACAATCCACAAGCCAATCGCTGTCCCTGGATTCACCGGTCCAATTTGCGCTGGGCGTGGGGCCTAAACGAGCGGAGGCGTTCCGTGCCCTGGGCGTGGAAACCTGCGGTGATCTGCTTAATTTTTTTCCGCGGGATTATGCCCAGTCTCAGGGACACGTTCCGGTACAGCATCTGCAAAGCGATCAACTCGCCACCATTGAGGGAGAAATTATCCAAACGCGCGCCGTGCGCCGCCGCCCATCGCGTT
>JAJZCT010000337.1 GCA_021828925.1 Planctomycetota bacterium | reverse complement strand
CAGACAGGCAATCCGGGCGGCCAACTGACCGTGGGCCGATTCCGGATATGGAATAATACCATTGTTCATATCTACAACATTGGACGTCCAATCAGAGCTACCGCGTATGAATTATCCGGAGATCGCACACAGGGCGCGGTCACGCTGCAGTCAGATAACTCGGGGAAGATTCCCTCGGCCATATATCAGGGAGCGGATTGGCTTAAGGGCCGAACAATAAATCTGCTCCGGGCACTCCAGCAGGTAACGGTTCGGGGTGCCGGCGAATTGAGCCTTCCGGAATCCTCCCGAGCCGTCGAACCTCGCGTGGACGTTACTTGGCAACATCAGATGCAATATTCCGCCAAGACGCGGCAGGCGACGCTGGCGGGCGATGTGGTAGCGGCTCTGGTGGGCCGGGCAGATCAACACAGCAGTCTGACGGCACCCGCCATGCTTATACATTTTGCGCACCGCACGACTGATCGTAATGCCATGAAATTGGCTCAGTTGGTCGCTTCCGCTCCGGCGGGCGGTAACACCGTTGTGGCCCGAGACGCCAGCTACAGCAAAACCGGCGCGCTGTTGACAGGAATGCGGCTGAATTGCCGAAAATTGGCCTACAACGCCCTTGAAAGTCTGCTGCAAATACCCACTGCAGGGGAAATGGTTCTGTTGGACTACCGCCCTGCCACGACCACCAACACGGCGCAACAACGCGGGCAAAGCGCCTTTTCCTGGTCGCAATCGCTGGCTTATCACGGGAAAACCGGCGTGGTAACGCTGCGCGGAAAAGTTCACCTGCGGTTCAGGCCCACCAAACCGCTGCCGGTTCCGAAGACAACCTCAGGCAACAACCCGAAAAATCCGAATTCCGGATTGGTGCTGTTGGATGCCGATGAAGTGCTCGCGCATTTAAATCACAGCGCCTCACCGGTGAAAAACGGCGTGGACCTGGGAATGGGCGGCCCCAAACGGCTCCAGAGCGTCACGGCCACCAATGCGGCCCTTGAGGTCAACGGCATGAATCTGGATGCCGGTATGCTAAAATTTAATGCCGCCGCTGAAATCGCACAGGCGTATGGCCTTAATGGCCAAAATGCGATATTCTCCGATTCCAGCGGCAACCTGCATGGCCAAGCGAGGCACATTATCTGGAATCTTTCCAAAGCCCGAGGCGGCGTAACGCTGATTCAACCTACCGGTACAGCCAACTTACCGTGAAGGCGTTTCTTACATCGGTAAAGGCGGCCGATAGGGGGACCACTTGCCATCCAGGCCTCTCCGGCGGGACAATAGCGATTGGTTAATTTTGCGAGGTCTGCCTTGACTGGGGTATTTCGGTTTAGTTTCTGCATTACCATGATGGTGCTGCTGCTTTTTGCCGTCACCGCGCGCCGGGCATGGGCGGTGCATGTGGTTGCCGGGCCGCTGGTGGGCAGTATCACACCTGATTCAGCGCGGGTATGGATTCAGTTAAGCACCAGCGACCGGGTCAAGGTGCGGTGTTTTGACGTTACCACGGGAAACCAGGTTTCAGCCATGGGCACGACCGTGCTGGGGCCGCCACCCTTTATTGTCAACGCCGCACTAAACGATTTGCTTCCGGATCATGATTATCGCATTACGCTTTTGGTCAATGGGCACACCCTGCCGCTGCCGCCCCCGCTGGTCATTATCCATACCGTGCCGGCGTATGGAACCTTTAAGCCCGTGCATGTTGCGTTCGGCTCCTGTGCGGATACGTCTGTTTATCCGGCGAAGACCATCTGGCGCAGCATCGCTCAGCTTCAGCCGCAGGCATTTATTTTTGCGGGGAATTCATCGTATCTGCCACGACGTTTAAGCCGCTTTCCATATACGTATATTCATGCATATAATTTTATACTGGCACGGTATGATCAGTCGCGGATGTTTAGCGCTTTGCGCGGGCTATTTAGCGTGTGCCCGATTTATGCCACATGGGATGATCGTGACTTCGGCACGCCGCACGCGGATTCGTCCTTTGTATTCAAGCATGATTCATTTCTGGCCTTTGAACAGTTCTGGCCTAATCCCGGCTACGGCAGCGGCACGACGCTGGGGACATTCTGCCATTTTCGTATTTCAGATGTCGCCTTTTATCTGCTGGATGACCGGAGTTTTCGCGTCAACCCGACGCCTAAAGATCCGGGAAAAATGCTGGGCACACGGCAGCTTGCCTGGTTAAAGCGGCATTTGCTTAACAGCAGTGCCACATTCAAAGTTCTGGTGGATGGGGATCAGATGCTGGCAGATTATCCGGGGCATGAAAGCTGGGGGAACTTTCCACAGGAACGACGCAGCTTTATCCATTGGATTTTCAGTCATAATGTTTCAGGGGTGGTTTTTTTAAGCGGCCATCGGCGTTTTGGCGAATTAACCCGGCGCAAGGCGAATCCCAACGGCCTGGATCAATATCCGCTGTACGACCTGACAAGCTCATCGCTGGCGGCGCGGCCCATTCCGACCCAGCAGATCGTGGCATGGCCCAACGCACAGAGACTGGGCGCACCGGTGTTTGAACACAACTTCGGATTCATTAACGTCGGCGGCCCGCCGGGCAATCGGCATATTACATTGCAACTGCGAAACGCCGAGGGAATTATTGTGCTTTCCAAAACCATCCTGGCCAGTGGTCTGCAGGGACAGTAATCACGCTGGCTATGGCAATGTCATGCGTACTTTCCCCGCCGTCCCGATCGCAGGCTCGCGTGCTCCGGCCAATCGCAACACCGCGATCAGTAGACGGCGTGGCGGCCCGCGTATCCCCCGGTAAATCCATAATCCGCCGCCTCGGCCATTACTGGGGCAGGCTGCGGAGGCAGTAGAGCAGCCACATTGTCAACCAGATACCGGCTGTAACGGCGATAAATATCGCTCCAATGGCGGCGAAGTGAGTATTGAGAATGCTCACCCAAGTAATGATCGCGTCCTTATGTCATTAAGTGCGTAAGCGACACCTGCACCTGGTGCAGACTTAAAATCAGTAAAAGCGACAGGCCGACTACGACGGTGGAATGTCCTAACGAAAACATTAACCCCACGGATATGCGTGGCGATCCGTCATAAAGCAAGCGGCGGGTGATACTATCAATAGCGGCGATATGATCGGCATCCATGGCATGGCGCAGGCCGAAGACAAAGGCCAGTGAGGCCAAAGTCAGCATCGCGCCATTGCCGCGGAACGCAACAATAGTCGCTATCCAGAGACCTGTTCCAATGAGAATCAACAGCGACAAAAGGGATGCTGCGCGATACGCAACAGAGTCGGCACGAGTGCCAAAGCGACCAACACGCTGAACATAATCACGCAACATCGCCATTGACCCGAACCGACGTTACACCGCTTCAAGCTGCTTTTCCATTTCCGCCATTTCCCGGGTTTCGTGTTTGGAGCGGTACACGGCCCAGGCGATCACAGCTATCGCTATCACACCGACGGCAGCGGCAATCCATGGATAGGGGCTAAGCGGATGCACGACGATTGATTTATGCATCGCGGTTTCGGCCCGCCAAAGCGAAGCGTCAAAGGGGAGCATCAAAGGCAGCGATAGCAGCGCCACCATGTTCATCACTTTTAACAACGGATTAATGGCGGGACCCGCGGTATCTTTTAAGGGATCCCCCACGGTATCACCGGTAACCGAGGCTTTGTGCCGTTCAGAACCTTTGCCGGTGTTGGCTTTCAGATTTCTTGGTTCATCTTCGATGGTTTTCTTGGCATTGTCCCAGGCACCGCCGGAATTGGTCATGAACACCGCCAGCAATTGCCCGGAGAGAATGGCCCCGGCCAAAAACCCGGCCAACGCCACGACTCCCAGTAAAAATCCTACGAGAATGGGAGATAAAATGGCCAGGAATCCCG
>JAJZCT010000008.1 GCA_021828925.1 Planctomycetota bacterium | reverse complement strand
TGCGGCGGCGCTGTGGAAATTGCTGTCGCGGAGCAACCCCCCAGCAGTGTCTGCTTGAAATACAATTCATATAATTGGGTTGTCGGCGGGTTGTCATCAATATAGCTAAATCCCTGCAGCGATCCCAATTGGATGTCATTGCCGTTCGGGCCAAAATGAAAACGCACGCTGGATACCACGGTCCCACCCGCCCAGCCGAAGAGTTTGTCCGTGTCCAGATTCATCCCCAACGTCAGACGCGCGCGGGAGACAAAATTGTGGGTGCTCTTTCCGCCGCGAAGATTCCAACTGTTGTCATTGACCCCGTAGCCGTTGAAACTAATGCCGTGATCCGCCAGTCCGGTGCGCAGACCGAACCAGTCGCCGGTGAATGTGTTGGAATAGGCACCGGATCCCGTGGGAGACGCTGGTGTCGCCGGCGTAACCGGTGCCGGAGCAGTCGCGGCGACATCGGGACTCGAAACAACATGAACCGGTGGCAGCGTGGGCGGGATGGCAAGCATGAAAATCTCCTTTAAAAACCAGTCTCTACGTCACTCATAAAACAAAGCTTAAAAATTTAGGTTATGTGAGCGCGGAAATCCTGTCAAGCAGTAAGCACCGCAAAGCAAAAACCAATACCGTGCGTCCACGCTCGTTCTCGTCCCACGCGCCCCCGCCACATTGAGCAAATATCACGTCACGGTTGGATGCGAAACGCCATAACAGAAAATAGCCGCCCTCCCCGGCGGCAAGCGCGGTACCAATCGCAACGGGCCGAATCGCATCGTGCAATCAAACCACATTCCGCATTCAACTCAACGTTTCCGCATTGAGCTAATAACACGTCATGGTTGGAGGTGGAATGTCACGGAAAATACCCGCACCGCGATTTCGCAAGCGCCGTATCAATGGCGACGGGCCGAAGCACATCGTGTCATCAAATCCCGTTTCCGCGGCCAACTCAACGCTTCCGCATTGAGCTAACGGTCGCCGTAACCTGGCGCGGATTGGAATCATTTTTTGGAATTTGGGAAGCTGCTTGGCGTAACGCTTTTGGAGCGGTAGAATCTGTGCATGGCGATTAACCTTGGGATAAGGCCATTGCCTGGCGTGGGGGGCGAGATCGCGCCGATCTGAACGATCAAAACGGAGGTCCAAGGATGGACGCATCGAGCCAAAGCGCAAATTCTGATGCTCGCACCAGCAATTCCCCGCCGGTTCCTACGACCGAAGACTATGCCGCAATTAATGATTTTCTTACGTATATCGAAATTGAACTTGGCCTGGCGGATAATACACTCGCGGCCTATCGCTCGGACCTGATGCACTTTGCGGCATTCTGTGATCAGCAGTTTTCCCGATCTCTGGTTCGCGTGGACCGCATGATAATCGGAGAATATCTCAAGCATCTGCAAGTGCAACGCAACCTGCGCACCAGTAGCGTGCTGCGGCACACCGCGGCACTGAAAATGTTCTACCGCTTTGCGGTAGCGCGCGGTAAAACCTCGGAGAATCCCACAGAGCATCTGGAAACACCGCATGGCTGGCGCAAGCTTCCGGATGTGATGAACCGCCCGCAAATTGAGGCACTTCTGAAGGCGGTGGATCCAGAACACCCTCTGGCACTGCGGGATCAGGCCATCATCGAATTGTTTTACGCTTGCGGTCTGCGGGCCAGTGAACTTGCCGATTTGACGGAATTAAATGTTCACGCGGAGCTTGGCGTTATCCGTGTGATCGGCAAGGGGCGGAAGGAACGCATTATTCCGGTGGGGAAACCAGCCCGCGCGGCCATGGAAAAATATATGCGCGAATTGCGACCCAAACTTCTGGCGGTGTCCAACAGCCGCGTTCCGAATGTCTTTGTTTCCCGTTCCGGTCAAGGTATCAATCGCATTGTGTTGTGGCAGCGGCTGGATCGCATTTCCCGCGCCGCGGGCCTGAAGCATATTCACCCGCACAAGCTCCGCCACACCTTTGCAACGCATCTGCTCTCCGGCGGGGCGGATTTGCGCATCGTACAGGAACTCCTGGGGCATTCCGATATCGGCACCACGCAAATTTATACCCATGTGGATGCGGATCGGTTAAGAAATGTTCACCGGCAGCATCATCCGCGGCCATAACGGTCACGCCGATTCATCTTTACGTTCATTTCCCCGATGGCCGCGGATCAACAGCCGGATGGGAACTTCATGCAGCACCGTGCGTTCCCGCAATTGATGGGCAAAAAAGCGTTTGTATTCCTCGGTAAGCAGGCGGGGGTGATTGACAAAAAGCACGATGGTGGGGGGGCGGACATCAATTTGCGTGGCATAATAAACCTTTACCGTTTTACCTTCCCGGCTGCTGGGGCCGCGCAATTGCAGAATATCTTCCACCGCTTTATTTAACTGTCCTGTGGTTAATCGTGTGGATGCCTGTTCATAGAGCGAAAATGCCAGGCGTACAATCTGCGATTGATCGCTGTCGGTTTTCGCACTGATGCAGGCCACGGGTGCATGCCGCAATTGCGGGAAACGTTTGGCGGCATAAGCTCCGTAGCTTTCCACCGTGGCCTGCTCACCCACGAGGTCCCACTTGTTAATGACTAAAATCACCGGGCGGAATTCCTCCTGCACATACGCGGCAAGTTTCTGATCCACATCACTGATATCAGCCGTTGAATCAATCAGCAGCAGCACGACATCCGCCCGGCGGATGGAACGCTGCGCCCGGTGAAAACTGTAAAACTCCAGGTCGTTGTTGGTCATGCGGGCACGCTTTCGCACACCTGCGGTATCAATAACGGTAATGGTGCGGCTCTCTATTTCGATGCGAACGTCAATGCTGTCACGGGTGGTGCCGGCCACCTCGGAAACAATCACGCGGTCTCCGCCCGCAAGCGTGTTGATCAATGTGCTTTTTCCGGCATTGCGCTTTCCCACCACCGCCAGCTTCAGTTCAGATTCTGCCGGCGCTACTTTAGCGCTGCGGCCAAGATGCCGGAAAATGCCCTTCAGCAATTCGTCCCCGCCCCGGCGATGCTGGCAGGAAATCATCGTCATTTCGTCAAAGCCCAATTTGAAAAATTCAGTGGCATTGGATGCCAGATTCGGCCCATCAACTTTATTGACGGTCAAAATCACCGGTTTGGCAAAGGGGCGAATCAGGCGCGCCACCGCGGTATCCAAAGGCACGGGTCCGGTCTTAGCATCCACAACAAACAGCAGCACCGCTGCGGATTCAATGGCCCGGCGAATCTGATCCTGAATCTGCTGTGTGAGATTATCCGGATCTTCTATGCCGTAGCCGCCGGTATCAACGAGTTCAAAACTCCGTCCCTCACTTTCAACAATATTGGATACGCGGTCGCGGGTGACGCCCGCGGTGGGGTCCACAATGGATATGCGTTTTCCCGAAAGCATATTAAGCAAACTGGATTTGCCGACGTTGGGCCGGCCGACGATGGCGACAATGGGTATGGACATACGAGTTCCTTCGGTTTCAGGCGGTGCGTCCGCAACAGTGTTTATATTTCTTTCCACTGCCGCAGGGGCATGGATCATTGCGGCCGACTTTCGGTCCGGCGTTGACAATCGGATCCAGCGGCGGTTCCTGATCATCGGCCTCGGCAGCCGGTGCTTCCGTCGGAGCCGCTTGCAGTTCGCGGGCGGCGGCGCTTTCACCGACACCATAAGATTCATTGGCGTCAAAGAGTTCTTCCTGTCCTTCATACACGTTGCGCATATCGCCCGCGCTGGCGATTCGCATACGGAAAATGACATCGGTGACTTTTTCGCGCAGATTTTTCAGGAATTCTTCAAATAACCGCGAGCCTTCTCGCTTATATTCAATCACCGGGTCCCGTTGCGCAATACCGCGTAAGCCGATGGTGTCACGCAATTGATCCATGGCGTAAAGGTGATCCTTCCACGTGACATCATAAATCTGCAAAAGCACGGTGCGTTCCAACTCCGTAAGTTCGCGCCGTAGAAACGCATGGGCTAACTCGGCGATGCGCTCGCGGCGTTCCTCCGGTGGTTCACCGTCAAATTCATCGGCCGAGGCCTGCGTGACAAACCGGTCTGACACCCAGGCCGCCAGCATGCGCGATTCTTGGAGTTTGGCCACCGCCTCATTTATCTGCTGGTCGATCGATTCATTGGCCTGGCGCGAAACATCAATGAGCCGTTGCCGCAATTTATCCACCGCAAGCGACCGGATTTCATCGCCGGAAACAGGTGTGCCGAATTTGGCCTTGACCCATACCGCCAACTGCTCCGAGGCGTAAACATTTTCAACACCGCCGGCACCAATTGTTGCTTCCAGAGCATAATCCACCGGATAACTGATTTCCCGCTGCTGATAGGCCTGCCGGGCGTTGGTAAGAATTAATTCAACCGCCTGATCCTGCGTTTTTCCCGTGAGATCTTCAACGGAAATATTGAATTCAAATTTATCATTGGCCCACTGCGCTAATTGCTGCTGCGGATACCCCTTCACCAGGTATTTGGCCAGTGGGCCGACATCCTTATGATCAATAAGATCAAGCGCCTTTTCCACCAGCGTGTCGATAATTTCATCACGCTGCATGTTCTTTAATTGCGTCTGGCTTATCTGGACTTTGAACTGACTCATAGCCCAGGAGGACATGCCGGCATAATCATAATCTTCGCTCTGCGCGTCGGGATCCATAAATTCCGATATGGCGCTATGGATGTTGCTGCGGGCGTCTTCACGGGACTTATCTTTAATGGTCATTTCCAGCACGGCCAATTCCGTATCCCGCAACTCCTGCGGATCAATGACCGTATTAAACGTCAAACGTACCCACTCGGCCACGCATGTCGCCACATAATCTTTATCCAGATAATGCCCTACCGCATCGCGCACCGAATCGCCGATGGTGTCGAAAATAATTTCCTGCAGGTTGCGCCCCTCCAGAATGGCCTGACGGGACGTGTAAAAGAAATTGCGTTGATAATTGCGAACTTCATCATATTCCAGCAGGTTTTTCCGTATGCCGAAGTTGCGCTCTTCAACTTTCTTCTGCGCTCGGGCCACGGCCTTGGAGACCATGCCGTGTTCAATGGCTTCATCTTCTTTCATGCCCAGACTCTGCAGGGCCTTGAGCATAAAATCACCGGCAAAGAGCCGCATGAGTTCATCTTCAAGGCTTAGGAAAAACCGTGACATGCCCGGATCACCCTGGCGTCCCGAGCGCCCGCGTAACTGGTTATCGATCCGCCGCGATTCATGGCGTTCGGTGCCCAGCACAAATAATCCGCCCGCTTCCAGCACGCCCGAACCCAGAGAAATATCCGTACCGCGGCCCGCCATATTTGTGGCGATGGTCACACGCCCGACGGTCTGATTGAGCTTGCTGACCTGCTGGGTGCCGGCTTTGGCAATAATTTCCGCTTCCCGTTCATGATTCTTCGCATTGAGAACTTCATGCTCGATTCCATGCTGCTGTGTGAGAATATGTGACAGCCGCTCTGATTTTTCCACGCTGGTTGTGCCTACAAGCACGGGTTGCCCGCGTTCGGTTGCTTCCTTGATCTGCTCGACAATCGCGGCCCATTTGGCGTTTTCATTCATGAAAATGAGATCTTCAAAATCCTGCCGCGTCAGCGGACGGTTCGTGGGAATCGTCACCACTTCCAGCGTGTATATTTTTCCGAATTCTTCGGATTCGGTCATGGCGGTGCCGGTCATGCCGGCGATACGTTTGTACAGTTTGAAGAAGTTTTGCAGGGTGATGGTGGCCATGGTTTGCGTTTCGGGCTTTACCGTAACACGCTCCTTGGCTTCCACCGCCTGATGCAGGCCGTCGCTCCATTGCCGGCCCACCATCAAGCGGCCGGTGGATTCATCGACGATAATCACTTCACCTTTTTGCACCACATAGTCTTTGTCAATTTCGTACACAACATGCGCACGCAAGGCCTGCTCCAGCAGGTGCGGCCAATCCATGTTGCCGCCGACGTAAAACGATCCGACTCCTGCAAATTCCTGCGCCTTGCGAATACCCTCATGGGTCAAATGGGCGGTTTTGCGGTCCAATTCCACTTCATAGAGTTGCACTTGTTTGGCCAGCTCGGCTTCGGCAATTTCCAGCTCTTTCTGTGCTTCGGTGATGGAGGCTTGAAGGGCGGAGATTTTCCCGGCGTCTCCGCGCGCCAGTTTCAGATCACCTTCAGAACCTTTGATTTTCCGCTTAAGCGACTCGACGCGTGCATTGGCGGTATCCCACGGCTTTTGGGCGGTCATGAGTTTCCGCGTCACTTCATCGGCCTGCCGATAACGCGGGGAATCATCATGCGCCGGGCCGCTGATAATCAACGGCGTGCGGGCTTCATCAATCAGCACACTGTCCACTTCATCAACAATGGCAAAATCCAGCGGCCCCTGCACCTGTTCCGCCAGAGATTGTTTCATGTTATCGCGCAGATAATCAAAGCCGAATTCACTGTTGGTGCCGTAAGTCACTGTACATTGATACGCTTTTTGCCGCGGTTCATTATCCATGTGCGATTGCACAAAACCCACCGACATGCCCAGGGCGTAAAAAGCCGGCGCCACCCACGCCGCATCACGGCGCACCAGATAATCGTTCACCGTTACAACATGGCAATGCTTGCCGGACAGTCCCATGAGGAAACAGGACAGCGGTGCGACGAAAGTTTTACCTTCGCCGGTGGCCATTTCCGCAATTTTTCCATCATACAAAACCATCCCACCGATTAACTGCACATCAAAGGGCCGCGCGCGGTAGGGGGGGCGGGCATCCGGTACGCAATCGCGGATGGCCTGGTAGAGTTCCGGAGGAATTTCCACAAAACGCCAATCATGCTCCCCGACGCATTTGGCCTTGATTTCCTGATACTGACTTTGCGCTTCAGGGGAAAGCTTGCCGGCATCAAAGGAATATGCCAAGTTAAAGGCATTGCGCAAACCGATATTGCGATCCATGGATTCCCGCATCAGGGCAAACGCTTCCGGCAACAGCGCCATATCGGATTCGCCGTCCGCCATGCGCTTGCGTAATTCCTCCGCCTTGGCCCGCATTTGTGCATCGGTGAGCACACGTATAGCCGATTCAAATGCGTTAATGGCTGTGACCCGCTGGCGGTAGGATTTAATGAGCCGGCCGTTGCGGGATCCGAAGATTTTTGTCATGGATTTATTGAGAAACTCTGTAACCATAAGACCCTCTTTATAATGCTGATAGAGACACTATCTGCCCGAATTTGCCGATAAAAATAAGTGGTACGATGCGCCGGGAATCAGAGGATGGAAGGCGGAGGACGGGCGGCCAGCACGCGCAGAAAACCGCTTTGCGGAGACCACGCGACCAAACGCGCTACTAAAGGCAGAATATTGCGATGCCGGGAAATTTTAGCGTATGTTTTGACTGTTTTGGCTGGGCAACCATGCGGCCACGCATAAAGCACGTGAACGCTTGCCACCGCCCATAAACTTAGTGCGTGCGGCATGAATCGGGTGGAATTTCGGCTTGTGGCAGTGCGGACTGCGCCAGCCCCACTTCGTTTTGCTGAAACATGAAATGTTGCCGCCGGGATCGCCAGTAATCGACCAATCCAGGTAACCGCTTTAACCGCCTCAGGTGCCTGGCCAGCGTTAATTCCTTGCGCAGCGGGCATCCATACCATCGCCATGAGGCATGAAATGGCTGTAATCGCTGGAGAATGTCTACTTAGCCGGTGCATATATCCGCCGTTTCCATCAGAATCCTACGAGCCTGTCCAAGTAATCGCCGCTCCTTGACGGGTGCCAAAAATCGCGCCGTCGCAAAGCGGCGATTACTCGGACAGGTCTTGCTATTATACGCGGAAAAATCGCCGATGCCTACCCCCGGTCATTTGGCACCCGGTCGTTTGGCAAACCCGCCAAGTGCCGCAATTTTCCGCCCCACGCCGCCGCGCAGGCAATCATCACAAAACTCACCGCAACTCCACAAAGCCGCCGGCTCTGCCGGTGGTGGAACGCAACAAGGTTAAAGGAGGTAACGAGGATGCAGGAGTTAGGAGTTAGAAGTTAGCATGAGGTGTCTCGTCTTGCGGCAGCGCAGCGCTTCCGAACTATTCTAACTCCTAACTCCTCCGTACTCATCCGCACCGCGCGGTGCCCCGGTCAAACGTCTCCAAGTCAAGCCGGCAGCTTCTTCTGCCGGGCGGAAAGTTCTACCTGAACTTTGAATACTTTTTCAAACATATCTGCTTTGTGCCGCGCGGCCCAGAGTTCCAGTTCGCAATCCGCCTGTGTGGTCAAAGTGAAGATCGCTTTACGGCCGCGAACCGCCACGCGTACAAGCTGAACATTTTTATAATGCCCGCGATCCATCCCATCCGCCACGCGCAAAATCGCCGCCAGTTTGTCTACCACAATCCGTTCCGTCGGCGTCAGTGACATATATGCGCCGTGGCTTTTTTTGGGCATGCTCCGGCGATGATACCGCGCCACATTACCGATAATTTCCAGTTCTACCGGTGAAAAGCCTTCTAAATCTCCATTTTTAATCAGGTAATAGCTGTGCTTATGATGCCCGCTGTGGCCGATATGCCAGCCAATATCATGCAGCATCGCCGCATACTCCAATGATTCCCGGGCGCTATTATCCAGATGGTGCAGCCGCTTGGTCTGATCAAAAATACTCAACGCCAGTTTTGCCACCTGCACATGATGAGGCTCGTCGTAATTGCAGCGGCGGCCAAGCTCGATAACGCTGCGGCGGCGCGGCTCGGCAATTTCCACAGATAGCCGCACTTTGGGCCAGTGGGTTTGCATGTAATCAATGATCATGCCTTCCCGCATAGCGCGGTCGGATATTTCAATAACCGGAATATCCAGTTGTTCAAATAGATAATTGACCAGCACGGCCCCGGAAATGATCTGCCCGGCGCGGCCCGGATCCAGTCCGGGCATTTTCAGGCGATCCTTAAGCGTGGAGCGTATAAGCCGACGGTAAATAATATCAAAATCTTCATACCGCATTTCGCTGTTCACGCGATGCCGCGCCACTGCCTGATTATGCTGCCCGACGCACATGGCGGCAAGATTTTCTAATGTCCCCGACGTGCCGATAAATTTCGTCGTATGCAAAGACCGAATGCGGGAGATCAGGCCCTTGAGGGTACTGTGAATGTGCTGATGCAAGCCTTGCAGTTCAGCTTTGTTCGGTGGATCATGCTCAATAAACTGCTGCGTAAGCCGACTGGCACCAAGCTTGCGGCTTTCCAGCAGCAACGCCTTATCTGAAGTCCCAACAATCAATTCCGCTGACCCACCGCCGATATCAATAATCAGAGCTGGTCCTTCTTCCATGCCCACAGCCTGCCGAACCGCCAGGTAAATCAGCCGCGCCTCCTCCTGACTGCTGATCACCCTTATATCCAGTCCCAGTTGGGTTTTGGCCATCAGGACAAAATCACCGCCATTGACACTTTCCCGCACGGCACTGGTCGCGAACGCCAGAACGCGATCGCACTCCAGGCTTTGCGCGACGCGCATATACCGGCTCAATACGCCCAGCGTGTGGGTCATGGCGGGCCGCGGCAGAACATGACGAACCAGAGATTCTCTCCCCAGTTGCGTTAATTCCTTTTCCGAACTTAGAACCTTAAAGCTCATGGTCTCCGTGACTTCCACAATCACCATGTGCAAGCTGTTGGTGCCGATATCAATAGCCGCAATTCTTAAACCATGCGGTGTGCTATGCCGCGCAGTTTTGCCGCCGCCGATCCGCACCTCCGGCTTACGCCGGTCGGACGAAACAGTCCGCGACGCTCTTTTTCTGGAGGAACCGCCCGTTGTGGTAGTGTGCGAACTTTTCATACCACAGATTATGCTGGCCGCAACGCTTAATGTCCATGAAGTGGAAATGGCACCACATCTGCCGGCTCGGCATATTTGTTGCCGACGCAACCGGCGGTATAATCCGCAGCAGCACATGGAAATAAGGGAAGGCGCACGTGGTTGCATTGAACGACAAGCTTCACCACAGTTGGCACAAAGACACAACGGCCGAGGTTACAGGGGACAGGTTACAGGTTACAGCGGGGCGGAAAACCTGTGCAATCCGCACAATATATGGATTTTCACAATCTTCACAGATCAATGATCACGGATCACAAATTCGGAAGCTGATAGTCTGTTCCTTGATCAGTGTTCATTGATCGTTGAAGAAGCCAAAGGCCCCATCACCGCCCCGACATCCAATGACGAATCAAGCGGTCTGCTTGGTTCGGGAAGCCACGGTTCGACTTTATGGAGCCTCGCATCATGCGGAGTAACTGTTCCGGTATCATCGCACTCGGCGTGTCGGTGATCCTGCTTGGCGGGTGCCACCTTTCCACTGCGCGCACGTTGGATCACTACCTATTGACGCGGCCCTGGGTGGTGAACGCGCCCGCCGTTCTGGTTGTCGCGCCGGTGCGAACGTCGAAGCGGAAGCTGGTAGTTGGAAAGCTCCACCTGCGTCTCCCTGTTGGATGGCGCGTGTTGTCTCGCAAAAAGTGGACGTCGGGGGCGGTTCGCTGGACCTGTGACATCCCCCCGATCGCAACTGGAGGGCGGCTCGCATCCAAAAATAGTTCTCCCGCGAGAGTTTATGTTTTTGCCTTTGATCATTCTCCCTCCTCGATGCGGCCTTATGCGCACGACCTCGCGAGCGTCTACATCCGGCGCGAGTATCGCAATCTCGGCGGCGCGTCGCGTTTTTTCTCCAAGTATCGGTCCCCTTGGGGCTTCTTCATGGCGGTCTATGGCACGAACCCGCGCCTTTTGCGCTGCGCTACTGGAGCCGCGCGAGTGCGGGTGTGCTGCCTGCTGTGGCTCAGGGCCACGTTACTGTCGCGGGTCCGTTTTTCCTGGGAAGGGCCGCGACTACGGGCGGTAATCGAGGTCTTCCCCCGACCAGTTCCATGGAGCTATTACATCTACGCAATATTTTTCAACCGAAAGGGCGACGACTGCGGCTGTATTGCTCTTAAATCCCGTGCATTGAGCCGGAGACAGGCGGTCTTCGCAGTTGCCGAGCTTTTGTCGACGGCAACGCTTCTACATAAATAGCAACATGGCGGATTGTGAGTGTGCTAATATCCATGATAAGCGATGATCCTTAAATTGAACCGGCATCCAACAAAGGACTTGATCCAACGGCGATAAACGAACTGCAAAAGATCATACAGGAGCGACAAAATGAGATCCGCGAACACTGGCAACGGCACTTCAAACCCTGAAGTTCTTAACCTGTCGCCGCATGGATTCTGGTTGATGGTGAATGGAGCGGAATATTTCCTTGCCTTCGATGATTTTCCATGGTTCCGCTCGGCCACAATGGAGCAAATTTTTGCTGTTGAGTTGTATCATGGCACACACCTGTATTGGCCGGCCCTTGATGTTGACCTGTCACTGGACCAGATTCTGCATCCGGAACAATTTCCACTGATCGCCAAGTAGACTGGTTATTGACTGGTTATTGTTTTGCCGCAACAACTATGTCAACAACCACCGAATCAGCTGCTTGGCTTTGAGTTTTCCATTCCGGTCTTTGTGCAACAGCAGTCCGTTTACTATTTGTCGCTATTTTGCACCCCTTCCGTCGCCGTCAGCGACTCTTACCCGATGGCGGTCGTGTGGTGGGCATGGGCTTGAGGTGTAGTTTCCGGATGTATGGCGTGCTGACGCGGCGGGCGTGTGCGCAGAGTTTTCCGACATCGCCGTGGAAGCGACGATCAAGGTTCACGCGCACTTGCCGAACATCATCGGTGGAGTTCTGGGCAGTGGACGGCGGTAGTATAACGGTATCAGGCATCGGCATGCTCCCAAAGCAAATCCGGGGTGACAATTTGCGGCGGGAAGACCCCGATCCGCAGGCGCTGAAAAAACTGGTTTCGACGTAGACGCTAATCATCGTCCTATGATAGCGTCGGTAAGGCGGTTGTACCAAATTGGCACGGTCCGCATATAGACGCCTTGCGTTCGGCCGCCACAGGGCGCTTCAAAGCCGGTTATCAATTTTTACCCTCGTAGCTTACCAACCTGAAATTCAGCTAGCCTCCAACAAAGGGACTGATTCCACGGCGATGAACTAATTGTACCGTTGTTCGCTCCATTCCGGTCTTTGTGCGACAGAACCGCGTTTGCCATTTATCGCCATTTTGCAGCCCGACGCGACTGCCGTTAATTGCCGGCCCCATACGCGTTTCTCGTTAACGGCCTGTTGGCCGCGTAATCCGCAGGCTAGTTGTATTCGTGCCGTCGGGGCCACGACGGATGGTGGTAAAGTTCAATTTGGAGCATACAATAGGCTTTAAAGGGCGACCACGGCGGACCCAAAGGAGCCTAAAATGAGATGCGTCCCGTTTCGTTTCCTCAGTCCTAGTGGTGGTGCGGAACTCGTGGCAGTGCGACCAAATCCCCCATGTTAGGTTTTGTAGTTCACTGGGCGGCCGGGTCGGGTGTTTTTATACGGCGCAAGTTGATGGGTATTCCAATGAGTCGCAAGATTTTTGCCGGGGCGGTTTATTCGTGTTCGCTGCTGTTGGCAGCCTGCAATGCAGGTTGCGGTCGTGTGCCGTCGGCGAGGCCAACCACCATTTTTGAAGCGGCGAGCAAAGGGAACCTGGGGCTTGTGAAAAGCTTCGCCAAAAAAAGTCCAGCATTGGTAGATGCGGTGGATAGGGCAACGGGGCACACTTTGCTGGAGTTGGCGATTACGCGTAACCACCTCGCCACCGTCCGATGGCTCCTTCTGCACGGTGCAAATCCAAACGGCGAGCACGGCCAACCGCTCTTCGTTGCTGCGTGGAATCTGAATCTACCGGCCGTGCTAATACTGGTGCAGGCCGGTGCGAATCCGGATCCGACTATAGGCAAACGCACACGGATGCTGGAATCTCCCGGCCGCGCGGGGCTGCCGGACTACCTCCTGCGTGAGCGCATAATTCTTTGGTACTTGCGCAGGCAGTCCGCCCGCTACCGGCATGAAACCCTCATCCACCGAGTATCCCAGCGGGCAGGTGGCGGTTAGGCGGGGCGAGAGTAGTGAGGGCGGCGCTTTGGATGTTTTATGGACGATCGAATGATGAAGTATTTGGGCAGGCTGCGGGTGCAATGGTGGATTGCGATCGTGCTGTCACTAATCATATATCTAATCTGGTTGTCGAGTTCTCTGCCTCACCTTATCGACTTTTAGTTTTTTGGCCCATGCGGGCAGCACCAGAAATGGAACCGATTATGGATGCTATCACGCCTGAACGACCCATTTCAAAAACGCCTGTTGTATGGGCTGGCACGAGCCTGGCACTTTGTTTGGGAGGCGCGTGGATCGCCGGTCATACCTACGGAAGGCTCATTATCGCCCGGCCGGCCTGGGCCTTGTGGATTCCCCAAGCACCGATATTGAATCGGCCGGAACTGCAATTGATTGTGATTGGTGGCCTGCTGCCGATGCTGGTAATTGCGCTGATTGGCGGTATATGGTCGCGCCGAGTCTTTCTCGGCAAGCTAGCAACGGTTATTTCGCTGCTCGCGATTTTGCAATGTAGTGCCATGGCGGTGCAAGACATTCACGATATGGCGGTACTCAAAAACTGGGCCCACCTGTATTATTCCGCCCAGCAGGATCGCTCTACGCGCCCTCCCGGAGTGCAGCGTGGTGCAACGAATCCATGAGAAACCGGCAGCCAGTGACGGCCAATGTCGACGGCAGCGTGCGGCTGATTGGTACCGCGTACAAAAATCAAGGCGCTCGCGTACCTGCACACCCACTCTGCCGACGCCGTCGGCACGCACACTGCCAATCGGTACGCAATCCTGAGCACCTAACCAAAATGCCATTTTGGGATATACTTCTGCGCGATGGAACAGAATGGTGTACAAGCAGGGGTGGAATCTACGGGAGGGCGGCGGGCGCCGGCGTCTTTTTTTGCGTTGGGGTATGGGGATTTGCCGCGGACGGTAATGGCCATGGGGTGCACCTTTGAGTTTGTGAAGCTCTTTAAGCATGATTTTTTTGCGGCAACAGGGCTTTATCAGCGCGTCGGCGGCGGGGTCAATACTGATGGCGGCGATAGCGGTAATCAAGGGGTGCCGAAACAGGCGGTGGTTAAATTGCAGCGGATATTTCCGCTGTTCGGCGTGCCGATGCAGTGGCTGGGAGGGGTTGTCGCGCGCCATGAAATTGCGGTTTTCAAGGCACTGGATGGTCTGGAGGGTGTGCCGGCATTTATGGGGGAAATAGGCCCCACGGGATATGTCCATGAATTTATACCGGGGGATGATCTGCAACCGGAATTTGCGCCGGGGGCGGATTTTTTTAATCGTCTGGAAGCTCTTCTGAAAGCCATCCACGCGCGGCATATTGCGTATGTGGATACCAATAAGCGGGAAAATATTCTTTTTGGAACGGATGGTAAACCGTATCTGATTGATTTCCAGATTTCCTTTTTTTGTCGGCATGGACAGAGAGATAATTTGCTGTCCCGCTGGATTTTACACCGGTTGCAAAAAGAGGACTGGTACCACTTTTACAAGCACAAAACGCGTCTGGCGGCACACATTTGTTCACCGGAGGATTTTCAGCAGGCCACTAATCGCAGTTGGTACATTCGGCTGCATCGGAGCATTGCCCAGCCTATTATTCATGCGCGAAGATGGTTTCTTTCGCGGTATGGTTAGTGCTCTGGTAAGGCAATTCCCCTTGGGGCGGGACCGAAATAACGCTAATTCAGAGGCAAATCGCACAGTTTGGTCCAGCGGCAGCGGGGTGCGATCAGGGTGCGTTCTACCACCGGCAAAGCCGGCGGCTATGTGAAGTTTGTCCGCACGGCCGTGCGGCCCGGAAATATTGCGACGCTTCCCCTTGGCCCGGCTGATCGCTTTACTTGCATATCACTGTTGAACCTTCTACGATGTAATGAAGTGGGGGGCAAGACATTGAGCAAAAAACGACTTGCTGGAACAGCTCCAGAGAAAGTTGGTAATTATGCAAGCGGGCAGCGGAGAAAAATCGGAAACGATCCAATTGTTGATTGCCGATGTTGATGGGACCTTGGTAACCCAGGATAAAGTGCTTACGCCCCGGTCCATTGCGGCGGTGGCGCGACTAAACGATGCGGGAATTAAATTTGCTATTACCAGCGGCCGCCCGCCGCTGGGCATGCAGATGCTCATTAAACCGCTGAGTATCACCACACCGATATCCGCATTTAACGGCGGACTGTTTGTAAATCCGGATTTGTCTATTATCGATCAAAAGGTGCTGCCTGCGGATGTCGCGGAGCAAGTGGTAAAAACCATTACGGATCATCATCTGGATGTTTGGGTTTACCGCGGCAATGACTGGTTTGCACTTTCCGCACATGGCCCGCATGTGGACAAAGAATCAGGGACTGTAAAATTCAAGCCGAAAATTGTCAATAACTTTGATAAGGTGCTGGACAACGTGGTAAAGATTGTCGGCGTCAGTGATGATCTTGAAGCCGTAGCGCGCGCTGAAGCCGATGCCCAAGAACAATTTGGTGATCATGTATCCGCCGCGCGTTCCCAGCCCTATTATCTGGATGTCACGCATCCGGATGCCAACAAAGGTACTGTGGCGCTGCGTTTGGCGGAGGAATTCAACTTATCAGCGTCGCGCATCGCCACGATCGGTGATATGCCTAATGATGTGCGGATGTTCGCCCATAGCGGTTTATCCATTGCCATGGGCAATGCCGATGCACAAGTAAAGCGTGCCGCGCGGCGCGTGACAAAATCCAATGAAGAAGAAGGATTTGCCATAGCGGTGGAAAAATATATTCTGCCGGCAGCAGCAGGGTAAAGGGCGAGAATTCAAGGCGGATCCGGCGGCATTGCCGGGCATTAGTAAGGCATTTTGCGAAAAGGAATCAACAATGGAAATAGGCATGATTGGACTGGGGCGTATGGGGGCCAACATGGTGCAGCGGCTTATCGCGGGGGGGCACCGTTGTGTGGTACATGATGTGAATATAAAAAGCGTGGAAGATATGCAGGCCAAAGGAGCCGCCGGCGCTAAGACTTTAGAGGAATTTGTCGGGAAACTGGCCACGCCGCGCGTGGTGTGGCTGATGGTTCCCGCGGGTGTGGTGGATGCAACGCTGGAAAAGATCGCACCGTTGCTGCAAGCGGGTGACACACTCATTGATGGCGGAAATTCCTATTATCACGACGACATTCGCCGGGCTAAGCAACTTAAAGATCGTCATATCCATTATGTGGATGTTGGAACATCCGGCGGCGTATGGGGGTTGGAACGCGGCTATTGCATGATGATCGGCGGTGACGTGGAGGTTGTGCAGCGCATTGATCCGATTTTTGCCACGCTGGCACCGGGGGCGAAGGCCGCTGCCCGAACGCCGGGGCGGGAAAATCAGCCGATCAGCCCTGCGGAAAACGGGTACCTGCACTGCGGTCCGCATGGGGCGGGACATTTTGTAAAAATGGTGCACAACGGCATTGAATATGGCATTATGGCGGCGTATGCGGAGGGGCTTAATATCCTCAAGCACGCCAATGCCGGTAAAGATAAACAGCAGATGGATGCGGAAACCACACCGTTAAGCAATCCGGAATATTATCAATATGATCTGAATTTGCCCGAGGTGGCGGAAGTGTGGCGGCGCGGATCGGTGATTGGTTCCTGGCTGCTGGATTTAACGGCCATCGCATTGGCCAAAGATCCATCCATGGCAAAATTCGCCGGTCGTGTTTCTGATTCAGGTGAAGGGCGTTGGACCATTACCGCGGCGATTGATGAATCTGTTCCAGCGCCGGTGCTAAGTGCGGCGCTTTATGAGCGGTTTAGTTCCCGCGGTGAGGCGGAATTTGCGGATCGGCTTTTCCACCACAA
>JAJZCT010000336.1 GCA_021828925.1 Planctomycetota bacterium | reverse complement strand
ACACAGATCTACAGCTTTGTGGCGGATCATTATCAGTATCTGGCGTGTATTGGCCCGATGGTACTGGCCGGCGAGCTTATTTACTGGGCCGCCGATAAAACCGGCCCATGGAAGCACGTGGTAACCATCTGGGTTGCGACGGCTCTCGTGGTGATACTAGGTTGGATGACTTTTAATCAGAGTCGCCTTTATGATTGGGATTACACGCTTTGGCATTATGTGTATCAGCACAACAGGCATTCTTTTATCGTCAAGGCCCTGTACGGAGCCACGCTGCTGGAGCGGCAGGAATACGGGCCGGCGATGACGCAACTTGTCGCCGCCAATGCGATGCACCGCCACGCTATTGCGGTAATATTTAATCTGGCGGCGGGATATATGGTCACCGGACATTATCATCGTGCCTTGCATTATTATGGTTGGTATCTCCTGCACGACCCCGGGTCCGTTGACGCCTGGACGGATGCCGCCAATTGTCTGGTGGCTTTGCGGGCTTATGAGCCGGCGGCACGGGATTTGGCGGTGGCGTTGAAACTCAAGCCAAATTTTGCGGTCGGGTGGATGGAATTAGCCCATGTCAGTTATTTGGCAGGGCATTTGAAGTATGCGGAAAAGTTTTATCGTCATGCGATTCGCCTGGATCCTTCCATGGCCAAAGTTAAACTTGCTATTTCCGCCAAGATGCTGCCCCGGATTCCCGCCCGCATGAACATTTCGCGTCCCGCCGGGCATCCGGCGACCCGTTAAAGCCGCCGGCGGGTATCAAACGTATTAGAAAGTAATACATGGTTGCGGAAGGCCGGTAATACTTTGTATAATACGCTCGGCGGTTTTTATCAACGCTCTGGTATTAAGTGTTAAAGGTTGCCCTATGAATAAAAGTAAACGCACCGGTCGAATGCCGAAGGATCAGGTAATGGCCTTCAAGGTGGACGCAAAACTCGCAGAGCTGCTCGGCGGCGTAAAAAATAAAAGCGAATTAATTCGCGACGCGGTGTATGCGTATCTCGGGCATTTATGTCCATTGTGTGAAGGCAAGGGCACGATTCCCGCCAATCGCGGTCATGAAATTGAACTGCTGCTCAAGCAGCTTGAATTTGCCACCTGCACGGGCTGTCATACCGCGCTGCCGGTGATGCCGCGATTGCGCAAGCTGGTTAAAACAATGCCCCGACCGGATCAGTTGCGGCTGACTGAATTTGAAAAAACCGGTGAATTACTATGTGCCGATTGCTTTGAGAAAGCCGATCAGTGCAATACCTGTGGGCAGCACGTGCCGCACGGGCAGCTTTCATCGCATTTGGCACGCCGGCACGCGGCGGCAAGGAATTAAAGTTTTGTGGTTTCCAAGTGCGTGCTTCCACGGTGGGAGCAAAGCGCTGGTCGCGGGTGAACGGGGTTGTTTGGCGAGGCGGACACATGTCCTGGATGATTTTGGCGAGTGTGAATTTATGGAATCCCAGTGGTATGGGAATGACGGTGGCGGCGATTCTGGCCACGGCATTTCTGCTTGGGATGGTGCATGGTATTACACCTGATGAGCACACTTGGCCGATCACCTTCAGCTACAGCGTCGGAAGCTACAGTTGGAAAGGGGGCATGCGGGCGGGACTGCTGTTTTCGCTGGCCTTTACTGTGCAACGTTCCATTGCTTCAGAATTGGCCTATTTGTTTGTCAAGCCCGTCATGGCGTTAATGGGGGCGGATTGGTTCAACTATTCGGTTTATATTATCGTTGGAACGGTCATGGCAGGTTCGGGAATTTATATTCTGCGGCGCGGAAAAATCTGGCATCTGCTGCATACGCATAATATGCTGCATTCAGAAGGCGGAGCCGATCCGCGATCCGCTCCGTGGTGGATGCCGCTGGTACACGGATTTATCGCCGGATGGGGCACGGGCGCGTTTGCCATTCTGGTGTATACCGCTCTGGCTCCGCACATGCCCAATGCCTATGTGGGCTTTGTTCCGGGGATGTGCTTTGGCTTGGGAACGATGGTTATGCAGGTGCTGGTGGGGGGGCTTTTTGGTCAATGGATGGCCAAGCGAAAATTCAGTGAAAATGCCCGCGTCATGATTGCCCGGCTCATGTCCGGAAGAGTATTGACATGGGGCGGTTTTGGGTTTGCTTTGGTGGGGATCGTGGGCTTAATTTTTCCGGCGGTCGGCGATCTTCAGATTAATACCGGGATCAAGGTGCATAATCTAGCCCATCTGGGCGTCGGATTCTTTCTGGCGGTGGTGATGCTCTTTGGTGTGGCGGCGGTGGCTTTTTTTAAATCTATTAGTGATGTTGCCGCCATGGGAACTCATGTGCCCGCGCCCGGTACGGATGCGGATCATGCGTCGTGTGCCCATCATCACCATCAACCGGAGACAAAACCAACGCCGGAATAGCCATGGCCTCAGGCACCTTTCCCAGTGACGGCCAGATCTCCGCACCGCGCAGAAAAACGCGCAAAACTTCACAAAGCCACCGGCTCCGCCGACTGTGGAATGTAAATAAACATTTCCCTCGACGCGTATCGGTATGAACCCCAGCCCCCCGCCCCCAGATTCCAGATTCCAGATACCCGTCCCCGTCTCCTTGTTGAAATTAAGGCTCTGTAGTAATCTATTAGGCGCTGAAATTGTGTTGTCGCATGGAGCGACGTGCAAATCAGCCTGGACCGGTCAGGAAATGGTTGCCGCTGGCGCTAATATGACTGGTTTCCAGTTTTTCCAGCCATGCGCAACCACTCAGCGGGAGTATTTTCATGCGCACCGACGCCAAGGTCGCTCTGGTCGCGGTACTGATCATTGTCGTACTGGTTATCATTTACTTTGCCTTCCATAATTCGTCGAACAAGACGGCGGAAAATAATGCCCTTCCCAGTGCGCAGCCCGCACTGGTGGAGTCGCCGAATCTGCCCGGCTCCAGTCCCGTGCCGCCGGTGCTGACCCAGACCAGTCAACCCCAGCCAGGGCTTATTTCCCTGCCGGCTACCACCGCTCCATCCATGCCCGCCACCATGCCCGGCATGACGGATCAAGCGGCAACTTCTATGCCTGCACCAGCACTTGATCAAACTGCGACGACTTCACCTGCATCTGATTCCAACGGACCACTCGGTGCGACGGCGGATAATTCCAATGCGACTTTATCGCTTAATACGCCGGGTGCGAATACGGACAATTCGAGCGTTAATGGCAGCAACACCAATACTTCAGCCAACACTGGTGCTGGCACCAGTGGCTCGGGCACCGCGGCCGGCAATACCAACACCAATGCCACGCTCTATATCCCGCCTGTAACCACCGGCAGTACCGGATCATCTTCGGGCAAGTCTTCGCATGTTCGTCATCGCAGCCGGACGCTAAGGCTTTCGGCCCCGCGCAGCGGCGTGTATGTGGTTCGCAAGGGTGACACGCTGGCGTCAATTTCCCGTCGCATCTATGGCAATGAACGTATGATTCATGCGCTGGAACGGGCCAACCCGGGACTGGATCCGCGCCGCATGCGCATTGGACAAAAAATTCGTCTTCCACATCATGGTACCGTAAGCGCCGCGGCCAGACATCGCACGTCGCGGCGGCGTGGTTACGCATCCTCCGCACGCGGCGGACGAACCTATGTGGTTCGTGCCGGGGAAGATTTATCCGGAATCGCCCGTAAGTTCTACCATAACCCCGCCATGTGGAAGAAAATCTACGATGCCAATCGGCGGGTCATCGGATCCAGCCCCAACAAGCTTCGCGCCGGCGAACGAATCGTTATTCCGGCGAGATAATCACGGCGATTAAAAAATTCATACGCGTAGTGCTATCGCTGCATTCTGAACGACCCGAAGTGGCACCGCGGGGTTGCGGGCACTGGTACCCATTTGGTGCGGGGGGGGGTTCATACCGATACGCGTCGAGGGAAATGTTTATTT
>JAJZCT010000335.1:487-3917 GCA_021828925.1 Planctomycetota bacterium | reverse complement strand
ATGGGGGGGGGCTGACGCCTGCCAATGCAGACGCGCATATAGTGCAATTTGGGGACTGGAGTGGAACCCTGGCGATGGGAAGAAAGATCAAGTATTCGGTTATACAGTCCACACTACAACCCTCCCGAGGCACTAAATCACTACTACGTCGAGACCGTGGGTCCAAGACCCGCTTTCTTTACGGTAGGAGTCATTAGCTCTCAAGAGCGTCGAGGTGAACTCCATCACCCGCGTGAGGGACGTACCGGTGCACACATATCCCCACGTGCCTGTGCCGTACGGAAAATACGGCTACAACTCTAAGAATTAATCTAGCACAAATTTTCAGGTTTAACAGGACATAAAGTGGCCGGTCACAGCTGATGACTAAGCTTCTTATGGCGCGCTGGCTCAGGCATGCCGAAAGCCTCCGCGCGCTGCGAAATCCGGACCCGCATACCGAGCTTCTTTACCCAGCTCCTCCTCGATGCGCAACAAGCGGTTGTACTTGGCAACGCGCTCTCCACGTGCCGGCGCGCCGGTTTTAATTTGGCCGCAGGCAGTGGCCACGGCAAGATCGGCAATGAAATCATCGGTAGTGTCGCCGGAGCGGTGGCTGACAACCGTACCGTAACCCCCTGTTCGGGCGACGGCTATGGCATCGAGCGCCTCGGTGACGGTGCCGATCTGATTGGGTTTGATCAGGGCGGCGTTTGCAATACCGTCTTTGATAGCTTGGTTGATAAGGGATGGATTGGTGGCGAAGAGGTCGTCTCCGATCAATTGTACGCGTGTGCCTAGTCTTCTGGTCAGTTTCTGCCATCCGTCCCTGTCGTCTTCGGCAAGGCCGTCCTCGATTGACCATATGGGGTATCTGTTTATCCAGCTTTCGTAGAGTTGGATCATGTCGTTGCTGTTGCCATGATGCATGCATTCGTACTCCGGATAATAAGTGCCATTTTCATAAAATTCATTGGCTGCCAGGTCCAGAGCCACCATCACATCCTTGCCCGGCGAGAAACCGGCCAGTTTTATTCCCTCTATGATGAGCTGCATGGCGGTATCGTGCGCGGTGATATCGGAAGCAAATCCCCCGGTATCACCCACGGCAACTGCGTATCCGGAGCGACCGAGGAAGGCCCGTAATTCCTGGTAGCATTCGGCACCCACGCGTAATGCCTCCTGGAAGGAGGTAGCGATCACAGGCACAATCATGTACTCCTGAAACATTAGGCTGTTATTTGTGTGCAAACCGCCGTTAACTACATTAAACAGAGGGACGGGAAGCGTTGGTTTTTGGTTGGGAGCGAGATATCGGTATAACGGCTGTTTGGCGCTTTGCGCGCTGGCCCTTGCCACCGCCATGGAGACACCCAGTAGCGCGTTGGCGCCGTATCGAGTCTTGTCCGGTTTGCCGTCTATTGCCCGTAACCGGTAATCAATGGCTGTCTGGTCGGATGTGTCTTGCCCGACCATGATCTCTGCAATTGGACCGTTGACGTTGGCGACCGCCCGCAACTTTCCTTTTCCACGGTAGCGTTTTTGATCAGCATCCGTTGCCTCAGCCGCCTCCTGAAATCCCTTTGAAGTGCCCGATGGAACGGACGCACAACCGGATGCGCCGCCACTCAACTGCACCTCGACTTCAACCGTAGGATTGCCGCGGGAATCGAGAATTTCCCGGGCATGAACGCTTAAAATTGTGGCCATGGCTATGTCCCTGGTTATGGAGATACCAGAAGGCCACAGGTATAAAAAACTCCTGCAGCCTTGACTCGGTACTTGCAGGAGTCATTGGTCACCGCGTCGGCGACGGGTTGGTGAACTCCACCACCAAAATATGCACCGGTAGGGTAGCATACCTTCCCGGTACGCGGGCAAGCCGCGTTCATGGATGCGCACATGGGCTATTCTCGCTTACCGTCTTAGTGTGGCAGTCAATTTTTCCCTATGGAGTAACAGATCCAATGCTTCCCGGATGTCCCGGCTAAGTACATCTGCATGTTCCAGCAATTCCGGCGCCATGCCTTCAGGACCTACCACTGCAATAGAGAGTGCTGCTACCCTCAAAATGCTTATGTCGTTCCGACCGTTGCCTATTACGGCACTCGCACCCCATTCCTTGGCAGTCAGCCAGTCACGCTTATCCTGTCCCGACTTGACGGTTGCAACATGGACCGGTAAGGAATGCAATTGCGCATTGGCGGTTCCGAACGTGTCTGCTGTAATGATGACCACATCCAGGTGTCGAGCCAGGGCCCGCAACCGCGTACTTACTCCGGGAAGAAGGCGGCCGTTCTCCGCCAAGGTACCGTTGAAGTCCAGAATAACCCTGCGCAGCACCCGCGGGGGATGCCCAGGGATTTCGACGCAGACAGGCAAGGGATGTCTTCCGGGTTTATTTATTGCTGAATCCTCCGCGCGCTGCGAAATCTGGACCCGCATACCGGGCCTCTTTACCCAGCTCCTCCTCGATGCGCAACAAGCGGTTGTACTTGGCAACGCGCTCTCCACGCGCCGGCGCGCCGGTTTTAATCTGGCCGCAGGCAGTAGCCACGGCAAGATCGGCGATGAAATCGTCTGTTGTTTCACCGGAGCGATGGCTGACCATCGTACCGTATCCGCCGGCCCGGGCGGCGTCTATAGCGTCCAGGGTCTCCGTCAACGTGCCAATCTGGTTCAGCTTGATCAAGGCCGCATTGGCAACGTGCTCCCTGATCGCGCGATTGATAATGGCAGGGTTGGTCACGAATATGTCGTCACCTACCAGTTGCACACGGCTGCCTAGCCTTTCAGTCAACGTCTGCCAGCCCGGCCAATCATCCTCGGCAAGGCCGTCTTCAATGCACCAAATCGGGAACTTCTCCAGCCAGCCTTCATAGAGTTGAATCATTTCCTCGGTGGTGGATTTTTGCTGAGACAACTGGTCAATATCGTAATGGCCTTCCCGGTAAAACTCGCTGGCTGCGGGATCCAGCGCGAGCACCACATCTTTCCCGGGGGTGAAGCCCGCGAACTTTATAGCCTCCATGAGGATTTCAATAACCGTAACATCGGCAGAAATGTTTGGCGCAAAACCACCTTCGTCCCCAACAGTTGTGCTGTATCCAGAGCGGCTCAGGAATGTCTTGAGCGTTTGATAGCATTCCACGCCCATGCGCAGTGCTTCGTGGAAAGAAGCGGCACTGACCGGAACCAGCATGAATTCCTGGAATGTAACGTTGTTATTGGCGTGCACACCGCCGTTCAACACATTGAACATCGGTACCGGTAGAGTTAGCTCGGTGCTGCGGTTGAGGTGGCGATAGAGGGGCTGACTGGCGCTCGCCGCCGCGGCACGCGCCACGGCCAGCGAAACCCCGAGCGTGGCGTTGGCTCCAAGCCGAGACTTATTCGGCGTCCCATCCAGGCTCAATAGCCGGTGGTCAACCGCAGCCTGATCCGAGGCGTC
>JAJZCT010000335.1:0-477 GCA_021828925.1 Planctomycetota bacterium | reverse complement strand
TAACGTGTGCAATGGCGTTCAGTACACCTTTGCCGCCAAAGCGACGCATGTCCCCGTCACGCAGTTCCACCGCCTCATGAGTTCCTGTGGAAGCGCCTGAAGGCACCGCGGCACGGCCGTAAGCATCATCACTGAGGTGCACATCCACTTCAAGTGTCGGATTTCCGCGTGAGTCGAGAATCTCGTGTGCATCAATGGAAAGAATTGTTGCCATGTTGCCCATCCTCTTTGCTTGAAACAACTGACCGTAGGCATAAAAAAACCCCTGCGACCTGTGAAGGCGTTCGCAGGAGTCATTGGCAGCCCTTTCGAGCAACTGTTTGTGGTGGACTCCACCACCAACCTATGCACAATTAGTTTACCATACCATTGGTTGGTGCACAGGGTCTCGTTCCCGCTTGAACCGAATTACTTGAATGACATGAATATATAAATGCAAATTGAATTCTGTCCCTACTGTTTCATGCAGCTTGAACG